>NZ_JBHYIK010000014.1:0-12998 GCF_042739735.1 Amycolatopsis sp. NPDC059027
CACTCCCCGCCCGAGCCCCCCCCCCCCCCGCTCGCGGCGCGGGCCGCCCCAGGCGCCCCCCGGGCCCTCGGCGTCCTCGTGCGGCGGTACGGCGATTTCCCCGCCGCCGAGGACGCCGTCCAGGAGGCGCTGCTCGCCGCCGCGCTGCACTGGCCTGCCGGCGGAGTGCCGGACAACCCGCGCGGCTGGCTGATCCAGGCCGCGGTCCGCAAACTGACCGACCAGTACCGCAGTGAACAGGCGAGGCGGCGCCGGGAGGACGTCGCCGCGCTGCGGGAACTCCCGGCGGCGGACGTCCCCGATCGCGACGACACGCTCATCCTGCTGTTCCTGTGCTGCCATCCCGCGCTGACCCCGGCGTCGGCGGTGGCGCTGACGCTGCGGGCCGTCGGCGGCCTGACCACCGCCGAGATCGCGAACGCCTTCCTGGTGCCGGAGGCGACGATGGCCCAGCGCATCAGCCGGGCCAAGCAGAAGATCAAGTCCTCCGGCGAGCCGTTCCGGATGCCCGCCGACGCCGAGCGCGAGCGGCGGCTCCGGTCGGTCCTGCACGTGCTGTACCTGATCTTCAACGAGGGTTACGCCAGCAGCGTCGGCAGCGACCTGCAGCGCACCGAACTCGCCGTGGAGGCCATCCGCCTGACCCGCCTGGCCTACCGGATACTGCCCGAGGACGGCGAGGTCGCGGGCCTGCTCGCGCTCATGCTGCTCACCGATGCCCGCCGCGCGGCCCGCGCGGGTGCCGGTGGCGAGCTGATCCCGCTGGCGGACCAGGATCGCGGGTTGTGGGACCGCGAGCAGATCCGGGAGGGCGTCGCGCTGAGCACCGCGGCCCTCGCGCGGGGCCTGCTGGGGGAGTACCGCCTGCAGGCCGCGATCGCCGCCGTGCACGACATCGCGCTGCGCGTCGAGGACACCGACTGGGCGCGGATCCTCACGCTGTACGGGATGCTCGAACGGTTGACGGGGAATCCGATGGTCTCACTCAACCGCGCCGTCGCCGCGGCCATGGTGCACGGCCCGCGGGCTGGTCTGGACCTGCTCGACGCCGTCGCCTGCCGCCTCGCCGGGCACTACCGCCTCGACGCCGTGCGCGCACACCTCCTCGAACTCGCCGGGGATCCCGCCTCCGCCGAAAGGCACTACCGCGCCGCCGCGGCCCGCACCACGAACCTGCCGGAACAGCAATACCTGACGACCCAGGCCGCCCGCCTGCACACCCGCCACGACCGTCCATAAAGGACGCGCCGGGAATCGTCCCGCGGGGTCATGGCCGGAAGATCATGGTGACGGCGTTCGGGGAGTCCTTGTCCAGTGCGGCGGCGAAGATCGGCGCGACGCCGCATAGCGCCCCGAGCCACCACACCCCTTGGTGCGCCACAGTGATCAGCGCCGCAGCACACCCCGCCGTGCCCATCGCGAAGAACAGCGTGCCGCGAGCGACCAGTTTCGGCCCCCGGGCCTCCTCCCTGTCCCACGCGTGTTCGGCCCTGGAGCGCGCGATCCGGAAGACCGTCCACAACGCGATCAGGCACAGCCCGCCGATGATCCCGCCGAGGATCGTGCTCGCCTCAAGGAACAGCTCGGCCAGACCCCAGCCGAGCAGGGCGCCGGGCCCGGCGGTGAGGCAGAACTGAAGGAGGTAGGCCACCAGGCCGACGAGAAAATCCAGCAAACGCATCGACAACACCGTTCCCCCGGCCGGAAGTACCTGTCTCATGTGACGGTTTGGCCACGCGCGGGGTTCCGTGCCGCCGGCCCGCGGTGGGACACGCTCGGACCTCCCCCGCCACACGGCGTGTCCCACCTTCCCGGACCCCGGTCCCACTGTCGCGCACTCCGCGTCACACGTTCGGCCGCCTGGACGCCGGGAAGTAGACCACTGTCAGACCAATTCGCGGCCGAAACCTACTGGTGACCGTGTCCGCTGAGGCATCATCGGCGGACGGATTGGTCCATCGGACCTCGCGGGCGGCCTTGGCCGCGCCGTGTGCATGGCGTGTGCTGGATCCGGTCGCCCGGCCTCGGATTCGGCGGTGAGGAGGGCAAGATGACGGCCCCCGGAAAGATCGGCGAAGTGCGGGCACGGCTGCTCGACCTCGTCGACCTCCTGCCCGAAGGGGCCCCGTTGCCCCCGGAGCGCGAACTCGCGGTCCGCTGGCAGGTCGCGCGCATGACGTTGCGCCGCGCGATGGACGACCTCGTGCTGCAGGACCTGCTGGTGCGCAGGCAGGGCAGCGGCACGTTCACGTCGCGGCCGAAGGTCAGCCGCAGGCTCGCGATGACGTCGTTCTCCGAGGAGATGCGGCGCCGGGGCATGCGGCCGGCGAGCCGCACGCTCGAACTGCGCCGCCGCCGGGGCGACCGCGCGCGGTGCCGGCTGCTGCGGATCCCCGCGGGCGACCTCGTGGTCGAGTTCGTCCGGCTCCGGCTGGCCGATGACGCGCCGATGGCGCTGGAGCGCACCTTCGTCCCGGACCGCTACGTCCCGGGCCTCGCGATCGACGACCTCAACAGCTCCTGGTACGAGCTGCTCGCGACCCGCTACGGCACCGACATCGTCACCGGTACCTGTCAGCTGGACCCGGTGCTGCCGGACCAGCGGACCGCCGAACAGCTCCAGATCCCGGTCACCCAGCCGTGCCTGCGCATCCGCGGGATCAGCCTCGACGCGCGGGGCAGGGTGATGGAGAGCTGCGAAGCGACCTACCGCGGTGACCGGTACGCCATCACCGCCGATCTCCGCAGGCCCGGCCGGACGGCCGAACGCAGTGCGCTGAGCTGACCCGAATCCCGTACCCACCTGGAGGCATCATGGCCATGCGCGGAATCCCTCGCCTGCGGCAGATCCGGACGGCGGGTGCCGGGATCCTCGCCGCGATCCTCGCCACCGGCGTGCTCACCGCGTGCGGCGGTGACTCCGGTGGCGCGGTGACGCTGACGTTCTGGACGCACACGCATCCGCCGATGATCAAGCTCAACCAGGCGCTCATCGCGGAATACGAGCAGCAACACCCCAATGTCAAGATCAAGTACCAGCAGATCCCGAACGACGAGTTCGACACGAAGATGCTGACCGCGATGAGCAACGGCACCGGCCCGGACGTGCTCAACATGGACGACAGCGCGTTGCGCGGCGAGTATCTCCCCAAGCGCTTGCTGGCCCCGATCGACCTCGGCGCGTTCGGCGTGCAGTCCGCGGACGCGCTCAAGGCGCGCTACGTACCGGGGACGCTGGACGGCGCGTCGGCCGACAAGGAGCTCTTCGGCCTGCCGAGCGAGTTCAACGCCACCGCGTTCGCCATCAACACCAAGCATTTCGCCGACGCCGGTCTCGATCCGAACGCGCCGCCGAAGACGTGGCAGGACGTGACCGAGGCGTCGAAGAAGCTCGCCGCCGCGCAGCACACCCAGGCGTTCAGCTTTCTGTACCTGCATTCCGGCTGGTACACCCAGCAACTGCAGACGCTGCTGAACGAGACCGGCGGCACGATCACCGACCAGAAACACGAGAAGGCGACCGTGACGACGCCCGAAGCGCAGGCGGCGTTGAAGCTCTGGACCGATCTCGCCACCGGCGAAGGACGTACCGCCGACCCGAACAAGACCTCGCGCGAGGCGACGTCGCCGTTCAGCGATCTCGCCACCGGGCGCCAGTCGATGGCGATCGTCTACCCGTGGGCGATGGAGCAGATCCGGCAGAGCAACCCCGACACCTACCAGCAGCTCAAGCTCGTCCCGCTGCCGCAGGTGAACCCGGCGAACCCGGTGAACCGCTGGTACGGCTACTACTGGGCGGTCAGCAGGGCGAGCAAGCACCAGGACCAGGCCTGGCAGTTCATCGCCTACCTCGCGAGCCAGTCACAGCGCTGGCTGTCGGACGTGAAGTTCATCCAGCCGGTGAAGGACTGGGACACCAGCGCCGCCGGCAAACAGGTCCCCGGCCTCGAGGTCTGGTCGGCGGCCTATCAGAAGGGGAAGTTCGACGAGGTCGCCCCGCACTACGCCGAGATCAAGGATGCCGTGATGGGGATGGTCAACGACACCGTCTTCGACCGCGTCGCGATCCCGGAGGCCACGCGGAAGGCCGCCGAGCGGATCAACCGCAGCCTGGGGAGCTGAGCGGATGGCGGTGCTCTCGATCCGGCCCAAGGCACCGGAAACCCCGGCACCCCGGCGGAACAAGCCGGTGCGGCGGCGCAACGTCGTCGGCATCCTGCTGGCGGTGCCCGCGATGGCGTTGTTCCTCGCCTTCGCGATCTACCCGATGCTGCGGGTGTTCTACCTGTCCCTGTTCGACTACAGCCTGACCGCGCCGCCGGAGTTCGTCGGATTCGACAACTTCGCTTATCTGGCAACGGATCCGCAGTTCGGTGCCGCGCTGTGGCAGACCGTGGTGTACGCGGTGGGCACCTATGTCCCCGCGATCGTCCTCGCGCTCGTGCTGGCCCACGCCCTCAACACGCGGGCACGCGGCAGCGGCCTGTTGCGCCTGCTGTACTTCCTGCCGGTGGCGATCAGCTGGGTCGCGGTGTCGGTGATCTGGCGGGTCGTGCTCAACCCGGACGGCCTGCTCAACCAGGCGCTCGGCCTGCACCTCAACTGGCTCACCAGTTCCGGCAGCGCGATGTGGGGACTGGTGCTCATGGGGGTGTGGAAGGAAACCGGGTTCTTCCTGATCCTCTTCCTCGCCGGGCTCCAGTCCATTCCCGGCGAACTCTACGAAGCGTCCCGTTTGGACGGTGCGGGTGCCTTCGCGCGCTTCCGCTACATCACCTGGCCGATGCTGCTCCCGGTGACCGCGGTGTGCTCGGTGATGGCGGTGATCCGCGGGTTCCAGGCGTTCAGCCCGCAACTGGTGCTCACCAACGGCGGATTCGGCACCCAGGTGGTGAACCTGTTCGTGTACAAGACCGCGTTCGAGAACGCCAGGATGGGCCGCGCGTCCGCGGTCGCGGTGCTCATGTTCCTGCTGCTGTTCGGGCTGACCCTGGTACAGCTCAAGGTGTTCGCGAGGAGGGACCGATGACCGGGCGGCGGACTCCGGCCGCGCGTGCGGGGCGCGCGACGACGCTGATCGTGGCCGGGCTCGGCGGGCTGGTGTTCGTCTCCGTGCTGGTCTACGCGGTGCTGACCGCGCTCAAACCATCGGCGGAGGTGCTGTCGGTTCCGCTGCGCTGGCTGCCGACGAAGTTCGCCTGGGAGAACGTCACCCTGCCGTTCACCGAGACGCCGTTCGCGCGGTACTTTCTCAACAGCACGGTCGTCGGGATCAGCGTCACCCTGCTGAACGTGCTGACGTGCACCGCGGCGGGGTTCAGTTTCGCGAAGTTCCGGTACCGGGGCCGCGACGCCGCGTTCATGATCGTGCTGGCGACGCTGATGATCCCGGTCGAGATCATCTACGTCCCGTTGTACAGCCTGGTCTACTCGCTCGGCTGGGTGGACAGCTTCGCCGGGCTCATCGTCCCCGCCGGGACCAGCGCGTTCGGGATTTTCCTGATGCGCCAGGCGATCGGCAACGTCCCGGACGAACTGCTGGAGGCGGCGCGGCTGGACGGCGCGGGGGATCTGCGCACGCTGGTGTCGATCGTGGCGCCGGTGGTGAAGGGCCCGATGGCGGCGCTGGCGTTGTTCATCTTCATGCTCAACTGGGATTCACATCTGTGGCCGCTGCTGGTCGCCTCCGACGACGAGCACCGGACGCTGCCGGTGGGGCTGGCGGCCATGCAGGCGAACAACCTGGGCAGCGCCGCGGTGCCGATGATGCTCGTCGCCGCGCTGCTGGCGGCGCTGCCGACGGTGCTGTTGTTCGTGACACTGCAACGCCGGTTCGTCGAGGGCGTCACGATGTCGGCAGGTATCCGATGAGTACCCGGACATGGGTCGCGGTCGACAGCGGGCAGACCGGGATGCGGCTGCTGGCCGGTCCCGTGCCCCGGATCGGCCGCGGTCCCGGTTTCGACTACCGGCAGGGCGATCCGGTCGCCACGATCACCGCGGCGGTGCGGGTCGCGGCGCTTGACGCGGGGCTCTCCGGCCCGGTCGGCGTCGTCTGTCTCGGCCTGACCGGCTGCCCGGCCGAGCCCGCGGATCTCGACCGGCTCGGCGTCGCGATCGCCGCGGTGCTGGGCGCCGCCGAGGTGCGGCTGTGCGAGGACATGGTGACCGCGCACGCCGGGGCGCTGCGGCACGGGCACGGCGTCGTGCTGGCGGCCGGGACCGGGGTGGTGTGTCTCGCCGTCGGCAAGGACGGGGAATACCGGAAGGTCGACGGCAGCGGGTACCTGCTCGGTGACTCCGGGAGCGGGTTCGCGATCGGGCGGGCCGGGCTCGCCGCGGTACTCGCCGCCGCGGACGGCCGGGGCGAGGCGACCACGCTCACCACCGCGGCCGAACGCCGCTACGGCCTCGGACCCGGGCTGGCGCAACGGATCCACCAGGCCCCGGCCCCGGTCGCCACCGTCGCGGCCTTCGCGCCCGACGTCTTCGCCGCGGCCGCCCGCCGGGACGCGGTCGCCGGGGCGATCGTGACCGGTGCCGCCGGGGACCTCGCGCACACCGCCGCCGCGGCGGTACGGGTACTCGACCACGGCGACGCCGTCCCGGTGGCCTGCACCGGCCGCGTGTTCGAGGCGGGCAAGCTGTTGCTCGCCCCGCTCCGCGAGCGGCTGGCCGATCTCGCCCCGGCGGCGCGGCTCGTCCCACCCGCCGGCGACCCGCTCGACGGTGCCGTCCGCCTCGCCACGGCCGAACCGGGGCCGTATGCCCGTCTCATGCACGTACACCGTGGTACGGCCGCCTTTCCGGCCGCCGAG
This sequence comes from Amycolatopsis sp. NPDC059027, assembly GCF_042739735.1. NCBI lineage: Bacteria > Bacillati > Actinomycetota > Actinomycetes > Pseudonocardiales > Pseudonocardiaceae > Amycolatopsis > Amycolatopsis sp. NPDC059027. The sequence continues at coordinate 6,819 of NZ_JBHYIK010000014.1, forward strand.
GAGGCCCTCGTGAAGAACGCTGTGGAGAACACCTTGGACACGCTGCCCTTTCCGGCCGGTGCGCTGCTGGTGTCGTGCCAGGCCCAGCCGGGCAATCCGCTGCACGGCCCCGCCTCGATGGCGCGGATGGCCGCCGCCGCTGCCGCCGGCGGCGCACGCGCCATCCGCGCGAACGGGCCCGCCGACGTCGCCGCCATCCGGTCCGAAGTGGACATACCGGTGCTCGGCATCAACAAGGTCGCCTCGCCGGACGGGGTGTTCATCACGCCCTCGTTCGCATCCGCCGCCGAGGTCGTGCGGGCGGGGGCGGCGATGGTGGCCGTCGACGGGACCGCCCGCCCGCGCCCCGGCGGCGGCACGCTGGGCGAGCAGATCCGGCGGATCCACGACGAGCTGCGGGTGCCGGTGATGGCCGACGTCGACACCGTCGCCGCGGCCGTCATGGCCAGGGAAGCGGGCGCCGACGTCGTCGCCACGACGCTGGCCGGATACACCGGCGGCCCGGTGCCGGAGGGGCCGGACGTCGATCTCGTGGCGGCGCTGGTGGCCCGGCTCGACTGCCCGATCGTGGCCGAAGGCCGCTACCGCAGTGCCGAGGACGTGCGGGCGGCCGTCGACGCCGGGGCGTACGCCGTCGTCGTCGGCACGGCCATCACGAACCCGATGGCCATCACCACCCGGCTCGCGAAGGCCCTGTCGTGAGTGTGCGGATCGGGCACGGCCGCGCCGTCCTCGACGTGCCCGTCGGCACCCCGCTCGGCGGCTACGCCGCGCGGGCAGGGACGAGCACCGGCATCCTCGACCCGCTGGAGGTGCACGCGGTGACGATCAGCGCGGGCCCGCGCCGGTTCGCCTGGGTCGTCGCCGATCTGCCCGCGGTGAACACCGATCTGGCCGGCCCGTTGCTGAGCAGGCTGGCCGGGTCGCTGCGGACCTGTCCCGAGCTGGTGTGGTTCTCGGCGACACACACGCATTCCGGGCCCGAGGTCGGTTGTCACCCCGGTGGCGGCCGGACTCCACCCGAGTGGACCAGTCCACTGCTCCGGACCGGTGAGCGCGCGGCCGCACGCGCCATGATCGCCGAGGTGCCAGGTCAGCTCACCATCCACAAGGGACTCATCGGCGACGTCGGCGGGCAGCGCAGCGGGCCGTCCCCGCGCGCGGACGTACCGGTGACCGTGCTGGCCGCGCGCAACCGGGAACTGGTGCTCGGTGTCCTCGTCGTGCTGCCGATTCATCCGACCGTGCTGGGCGCGGACAACCTCCTGGTCAGCGCGGACCTCGCCGGGGCGGTGCGGCGTGCGGTGGCCGAGCGGCTCGGCGGCTGGGCGGTGGTGGCCACCGGTGCCGCGGGGGACATCAGCACCCGGCCGCACCGCAGGGAGCAGCGCCCCGGCGAACTGGACCGGCTCGGCGCGCTGGCCGCCGAGCAGATCCTCGCGCTGGTCAGGACGCCGGGGACGCCGGTCGACCTCGGCCGTCGTCCGCTCGCCGGCGCGCGGACCTGGTCGTTCGCGTTGCCGGGCCGCGCGGGCGAACCCGCACCGGAGACCGGCTCCATCCGGGAACGGCTCGACGCGGCACACCGGGCGGGAGACCCGGTGGCGGTCCGTGAAGCCGAGACGGCGTTGCAGGGAGCCGAGCTGGCCGCGTCCGCGAGGATCGGGGACCCGCGGTTGGTGGTGAGCGCGGTCCAGCTCGGCGAGCTGGGGATGATCGGCTTCGGCGGGGAGCCGTACCTGGCCGTCGAATCCGCCTTGGAGTCCGAAGTGGACGGACCGATCACGCTGGTGGGCTACACGGGCGGGTATCTCGGCTATCTGCCCGGTGCCGCGGCTTACGAAACCGACGTCTACGAGGTCAACATCTCACCCGTGGCCGCGGGAGGCGCCGAACTCGCCGTGTCGGAAGCGGTCCGGCTGCTGCGGGCCTGCTCCGTTTGACCCGCTACGTTTGTCGGTGACCGGGATCTCATTGTTTTGTTCAAGCGACAGATAATGCTGCCGAATCCGCTGAGCAACCCTGATTCAGTTCGGGGAAAGAGGATTTGTGACGGGTCCGGCCGACCCCTAGACGGCCGGACCCGTCCTCCTTGCTTCCTGGCAGGCGGAGCGCCATCACGGCGGGCGGATGGCGGGCGGCGGGGATGCCACCTCCGCACCAGGTCTCACGTTGGTGAAGCCCCGAGTTAGTTAGTACACTGACATGAGACCGTTAGTCAACCCGCGTGGGTTTAAGGCCGGGTTACGGGGCGACGGAGTGAAGGGAACTGTCCACCGACGGGAAAGCGCCGCCCTGGTCCGGGGCCACTGTCGGTGGAGGAACTGTCTACTACGATTCTGGGTCAGCACCCGATCGACGCTGACTCGCTAGGAGGGCTGGGTGGCCATGGGCGACGGGGACGCGGAGAAGTCGCGGGCTTCCGGGCCGGGATCGACGCTGGCCGATCGGTTGAACTACCTGTTCGACACCGTTCAGGACGGGCGTCTGATGCGGCCCTACACCAATGGCGAGGTCGCCAGAGCGGTGGTCGCGGCCGGGGGCAGCCTCAGCGAGAATTACCTGTGGATGCTGCGGAACGGGCAGAAAGACAATCCAACTTTCAAGCATCTGAAGGCGATCGCGGACTTCTTCGGCGTTCCCGCCGGGTATTTCTTCGACGACGCGGTGGAAGGGCGGCTTCGCGACCAGCTGGCCGCGTTGAAAGCGGCCACCGGTTCCGGCGATATCCGGCTGATGGCCAGCCGGGCGGGCGAACTCTCCCCGGAGAACCGCCGGAAAATCGTCGACATGGTGGATATGGTGTACCGCCTCGAAAGAGGCCATGATGGGCGGGATACCTGAGAGCGCCCGGTTTCCTCTCCTCCGGTGCGCACGTCGGCGACGTAGTTTGGGGCGGCCACCATGAAGGAACGGGTGTTGCGGCGACAGTGCCGCCGCCTGCTCAGAGAACTGGACATCCAAGCGCCACTGGACGTACGTGGGCTCTGTGACCGGCTCGCCGAACACCGGGGCAGGCCGATCAAGCTCGTCGACTACCCGCTGCCGGTGCCGGGCGAGTTCGGGGTCTGGTTCGCCAGCGACACCACCGACTACATCCTCTATCAGCGGGAAACCACGAAGACCCACCAGGATCACATCATCCTGCACGAGGTGGGGCACATCGTCGCCGGGCACAGCAGTGACGAAACCGACGACGCGCTGCTGCAACGGCTGTACCCCGACATCGCTCCGGACGTCGTCCGGCGCGCGCTGCTGCGCCGGACGCACTACGACGCCGATCAGGAACGGGAAGCGGAAACGGTGGCGACGATCATCCTGGAATGGGCGTCGGTCATCAACTACGTCGCCCCGCAGGTGCCCGGTGGCCGGGCACTGCAGACCGCGCTCAACGGCCGCAGGGGCTGGCTGTGAGCCTGCAGATCACGCTGCTGGTCGCGCTCACGATCGGTGCACTGTGGAAGACCGTCGACCTCGTCCGCTCCGCCCGTGACCGGCTGCTCCGCCTGCTGGTGGCGTGTCTGTGGCTGCTCGCGCTCGGCCACGCGCTGAGTCTCACGGTCGTGACGAAGGCCCTCGACGACGCGACGACGCCGGGTGTGTCCAAGGTCGCCTACAACGCGCTGGTCATGGGCGGGCTGTTCGCGCTGGTGTCCTTTTTCGTCTACGCGACGCGCGGCGACGGGCCCGCCAGCCGCCGCCGGTTCCGGATCGACGGGCTCCTGCTCGCCGCGACCCTGCTCACGATGCTCGTGCTGATGCTCGTGACGCCGGCGGCGCTGCGCGGGCACACGCTGTCCACACCGCACATCACCGAGGCGCCGATCGCGTGGTTCTACATCGTCGGGAACATCTACTTCGTCTACGCGTACCTCGTCAGCGGCCTGTGGGCGCTGCGGTACTCGGTCCCGGCGTCGCGGTACCTCACGATCGCGTTGTGGATCATCACTCTCGGTCTCGCCGGGCTCATGTTCACCTCGATCAACCGCGCGATCTGGGTGATCATCCGCTACAACGGCGGCCCGCCGCTCAAGGGGCTCAACGCGATCAACTGGCCGATCTCCAACGCGTCGTTCGTGCTCGTCACGCTCGGGATGTGCCTGCCGGCGGTGGTTCAGCTGATCGGGGCGATCCGCTCGTGGCTGCTGCACCGCAGGCTCTACCACGAACTGGACCCGCTCTGGTCGGCGCTGAACCGGGCCTTCCCGGAGCTGATGCTGGAGCGTCCCGAGAACGGCCGGTTCCGGTTCGGCCGTACGCACCGCGGGTTCTACCGCAGGCTCATCGAATGCCGGGACGGGCTCGTGCGGCTCAGCCCGTACATCGCGATCGCCGCGAAGGGCGAGGACGTCAGCCGCTGCACCCCCGAGGAACTCGCCGGATACATCAGGTTCGCCCTCACGCTGAAGCCGGGTGAGGAGGATCCCCGTAACGCGCTGAACGCGGTTTCGGTGGCGGTCCCGGAGGGGAGCGACATGAATGCGGACGTGCTCGGTCTCGTCGCGGTGTCGAACGCTCTGGCGGGAAGCCGCGCGTGAGCGAAGCGTTGCTGCTGAGCGGATCGCGGGTACTGGTCGGCCCGGCGGGCGAGTTCGTCGACGACGGCGCCGTCCTGGTGGAGGACGGGATGATCCGCGTTGTGGGGCCGCGCCAGGATGTCGAGCGGGTGGCCGGGCCGGGCACACCGCGGCGGGTTTTCCCGGACGCGACCATCCTGCCCGGCCTGATCGACTCGCACGTCCATCTCGCCTTCGACTCGAGCGCCGATCCGCTCACCGCGGTCGCCCACGCGGACCCGGCGAGGCTGCTGCTGGGGATGGCGGGCCGGGCCCAGCAGCTGGTGTCCGCCGGGGTCACCACCGCCCGCGACCTCGGTGACCGGGATGCCCTGTCGGTCGTGCTACGGGACGCGATCGCGGCCGGAACGCTTGCCGGGCCCCGGATCCTCGCCGCGACGTCGCCGCTGACCTGCCCTGGCGGGCATTGCGGGTTCCTCGGCGGTGAGGTCGGCACGGACGCCGAGATCCGCGAACGGATCAAGCGTGTCGCCGCCGAGGGCGCGGACCTCGTCAAGGTGATGGCTTCCGGCGGCGCGCTGACGCCTGGTGGGCCGAAGATGTGGGAACCGCAGTTCACCGCCGCACAGCTGCGGCTCATCGTCGCGCAGGCGGCCGGGCACGGCCTCGGCGTCGCCGCGCACGCCCACGGCACGGACACGATCGCGCACTGCGTCGAGGCCGGGGTGCGGACGCTGGAACACTGCTCGTGGCGCGTCGCGTCGGGACTGCGCTACGACCACGACCTCGCCCGCGAGATCGCCGCGCGGCGGATCGGGGTGTGCCGGTGCGTTTCCGGTGACTGGCGGTTGTTCCTCACCCAGCTCGGGCGGAACGCGGACGCGCTGGTCGATTCCATCCTGCGCATGCGGGAAGCCGGGGTGCTGTTCATCGCGGGCACCGACGCCGGGGTGCCCGGCGCACGGTTCGACGATTACGTCGGCATGCTGGAATTCTTCGCCGAACTCGGCTTCGGGAACGCCGAAATCGTCGACATGGCCACGGTGAACGCCGCCGAGGCGCTCGATCTGCGGGACACCGGGCGGCTCGCGGCCGGGCTACGAGCCGACGTCCTCGTCGTGCGCGGCGACCCGCTGACCGAGCTGAGCGCGCTCCGCGACGTCGCCCTCGTCCTCACCGCCGGACGCGTCCACATTCCCGGCTGACATCGCCCGGTACCGCCGTGGTCCACAGTGGACTGAAGGGGGCACGGATCCTCTGGGTATACCCCCACCCTCCCGGGGGCACCCCTGCAACCAGCCTATCGCGCCGGGGGTGCGCGGAGGGGATGCTCGGCGAATCTGTGGATAGCCGGTGTGGTTGTGGACAACCTCGCGCGAGGACACTTCAGCGGGTCGTTAGGGGCACATCGAGGGCCAGCCGTCCTGATGAGCCCCACGAGCAACACATACCTCGTGAGTCACGCCTCCCACGCATGCCGAACGCTCCAAAGGGGGGCCTTCACAGCACTCAGCGCGCGCAAAGCTCCCTTCACAGCGCCACAGTCCACAAAGGGCAATTTGAGGAGATGGGCGGTGGGGGGGGGGGGGGGGGAGGTGGGGTGGTGTGGTGGGGGTTTAGGGAGGGGGCTAACACGAGCGAGGGGGGGGGGGGGTGGTGGGGT
>NZ_JBHYIK010000014.1:13008-30942 GCF_042739735.1 Amycolatopsis sp. NPDC059027
TCCCGCCTATGCCGACTGCATCGCCCGACGTCGCGAATGGCACATTGGGGACGTTGAACGTCGTCGATGTCCCATTCGCGACACCGCTGCGGCTGGGTCAGGGGCGTAAATGGGCGGCGAGGAGGTCGCGGGCGTCGGAGTCCCAGTTGTGCTGGATGAGGCGAGTGTGCTGGGTCAGGCACCGGACCGCGGGGTTCCGGGAGCGACGCAGCCGTTCGGCGACCGCGGGCAGCGCGTCGAGGCGCGTTTGGATGGCCCGCAGGTCGCCGCGGCCGAGCAGGCCCCGTTCGAGCCGGTCCCGCATCGCGCGCGGGTCGGCCTGGACGGCGAGCGTGAAGAGCGACTTGTCGCGTCCGTAGCAGAAGTCGTGCAGGAACAGCAGATCCGTGACGTTCTGGTCGGTCGCGTCGTCCCCGAACGCCGCTTGGCCCAGCCGCTCGCGGAAGTCCGCGTCGGACAGCTCGGGGTTCTGGGCGTATTCACGCAGCGCGACCCGGTTGACGGCGACCACGGGGTCCCGGTAGGGATTCTCGTCCAGGCCGATGAAGTCGAACCCGAAGGGACGCAGTTGCTGCCCGACGAGGTTGGTTTCGCCGAATTCGGCGTGCTCGGCGACGAAGGTGAAGAACTCCTGTGAGGGGAAGTACGAGGCGAAGCCGTGGTCGCGCACCCACCGGACGCTGGCCCGCACGTTGCCCGGCGGCTGGCTGATGACGTCCAGATCGAAGTAGTAGGCGCGCGACACCTTCTTCGCGAATTCGAGGTTGACCGTCCACGGGCTGAAGATCACCGTCCACCGCGGATCGTAGGGCAGTTCGGCGCCGTTGGGCCCGCCGACGAAGTAGTTGGGGTGCACGAGGATGTCCGCGTCCGGGTCGTGCGCCCAGACCTCGTCGGACAACTGGCGGACGAACTCGAACTCGATCTCGTAGTAGTGTCTCGGCCCGCCGCAGTCGCCGCCGGTGCAGATGTCGATGTCCGAGGATTCGATGAGCAGGCCGTCGGCGTTCGGGTAGAAGTCGAAGTACATCTCGCGCGCGTATTCGAGCATGAAGCGCTTCGCGTCCGCCTTCGTCGGGTCGAGGTTGTAGCCCCACGAATGGATGCCCTGCATCCGGGCGAGACGGCCGTTGGACTGCTGCGCCTTGAGGTCCGGTCGTTCGAAGGCGTACTGGTTGGTGCCGTCGTAGGTGTAGGGAGTGAAGCCGAGCAGGATGCGGATGCCCTTGGTGTGCGCGTATTCGATCAGCTCGCCGACGAAGTTCTCCCGCACGTTGCGATGGGAGCGGTTGTACCGCCACGTGATCGGGTACTTCCGGGACCGGAACGCGCCGCCCATCCACAGCACGACCCGTTCGACGCCGTCCTCGGCGAAGCTGTCCATGATGGACTTCCAGGTGTCCAGTCCCGCCGTCGGGATACGGCAGAACGTCAGGTAGCAGCCCCTGCCGACGGGCACTCGCGACGGGGTCATCGGGATTTCCGGGCCGGGCGGCGGCACCGCGTGCGCCTGCCCTGTCGACACGGCTGAATCGATCAGCGTGCCCGCGAGCGCGGCGCCGCCGATCCGTAACACGTCACGTCTGCTGACCATCGCGGTCCCCTGCCGTCCGGCGGCCCGGACTCCACGGTGTCCGGGGTATCCCTTCGACGTTAAATTGCCGATGACGGAAGGAAAAGCGACACTGCCCCAATGGCGTAGACCAGTGATCACGGATTGCGGCAGACGGCGGAACCGGCGGGCGCGACACGAGTACGCGCCTGATCCGGTCGCCTTCCGTCCTTTTCGGATTCGTGATCACCGGGCCGGGCCCCGCTCCGATGGTGAAGTGTCCACTGTGGTCAGTGCGGCTGTCGGCGGGAAGCCGGGCGCGCCGGCAAGGGGTCGCCCGGCGGGCGTGCTGTCCGGTATCGGCGGTCCGCAGGGCTCGACCGGCCGCCGCGGGACCCGGCTGCCCGGCGAGTGGGTCCCGGCGAGCCGATTCCCGGAAATTCCGGGTGAACCGTCCGGTAACTTCAAACAGTACGGCCGTTATTGCCGAACCCGCTATTGGCCCCTCCGCGTGACTACTAAGATGCGCTCAATGCGCACCGGGGACGTGATCGCCAGTCGGTACCGGCTCGAAGACGAGCTGGGTTCGGGTTCCAATGGTGTCGTATGGAGCGCGTTCGACCGGAAGCTGAAACGGCTGGTCGCACTCAAACGGCCGCACTCCCTGCGCGGGGAAACGGAGCGTGACCGGTTCCGGCGGGAAGCCGAGAACGCGGCGCAGGTGTATCACCCGAATGTCGTCTCCGTCTTCGACACGGTGGATGACGACGAATGCTGGCTCGTGATGGAGTACCTGCCCTCGCGCAGTCTCGACAAGATCATCGAGAACGGCCCGCTGGCGCCGGAGCGGGTCGCGAGGATCGGGGTGCAGATCGCGGCGGCGCTGGAAGCGCTGCACGTCCGCGGCGTCGTGCACCGTGACGTCAAGCCGGGCAACATCCTCGTCACCGACAACGGCCTCGCCAAGCTGGCCGACTTCGGCATCGCCGTCTGGCGCGACGTGACGCTGACCGACGACGGCCGCATCACCGGTACCGCGGCCTACGTGGCCCCGGAGGTCGCGAACGGCAAGCCGGCGACGACGGCGTCCGACGTGTTCTCCCTCGGTGCCGCGTTGTTCGCCGCGGTGGAGGGCACTCCACCGTTCGGCACCGGGCATCCCGAGGCGGTGCTGGCGCGCGCCAGGAAGGGGACGATCCCGCTGATGCGGCAGGCCGGCCCGCTTGCCCCGGTGCTCGCCGACATGCTCCGTACCCGGTCGGGGGAGCGGCCGAGCACCGCCGAGGTGATCGAACGGCTCGGGGAATGCCTCGGCGGATGGGAGCCGCCCATCACTCCGCCGCCGTCCCCGCCGGGGCGGCAGGGCCGTGGCCGGCGCCGGCGGGTGTACTGGCTGAGCGGGACGGCCGCGGTCCTCGTGCTCGCGGCGGTCGCCGTCCTCCTCGTTTCGCTGCTGACGGCACCATCCGACACGGACGTCATCGGCGACCCGCGCACCGTCGATCCGTGCGCGCTGACCGACCAGGACGCCATGCGCCCGTTCGGCAGGATCGAGCTGCAGAACGACTACGGCGGTTTCGGCCGGTGCGACGTCTTCGTCGAAGTAGGCGCTCCCACGAAGGTGGACATGGAGGTCGAGTTCGCGGCCGCGGAACCCGAGGTGCCGCGGGAGGTCAAACCGGGTGAGTTCGCGGTACACAAGAACCCGCGCAACGGAGACGAATGCGATCGCAGTGTGGCCGTGACACAGCAGACCGACATCTGGGTCACCGCGAAGCAGCAGAACGCCACCGCTGACCTGTGCACGATGGCCGATGTCGCCACGAAGAGCGTGGTCGCGAAGCTCCGCCAGGGCCCGCTGCCCCGCCGCGAGCCGTTCGCCCCCGTGTCGCTGGCCAACTTCGACGCCTGCGGCCTGTTCAACGGCGGTGCGCTCGCCGGTATCCCCGGTATCGACGCGATCCACCCCCAGGTTGGCTTCGGCAACTGGAAGTGCGGCTGGAAGAGCACCACCGACTACACGAAGCTGCGCGTCATCTTCGACCAGAACACGGATCTGACCGCGGGTTCGGGCGGACCGACCCAGCTGTCCGGCCACCAGGCCTACGTGGACAGCAGTGACGAAGGCGGCACCGGGACCTGCACGGTGCTGGTGGTGCATCGCGCCTACGCCGACCAGCGCGGCCGCAAGGCGGTCGAGCTGGTGAAGGTGGAGGTGGAAGGCAGGAAGCCGGGCAAGGACTTCTGCCAGATGGCGACCGACGTCGGCAGGGCCGCGGCGACGGCCCTGCCGAGCTGAACGTCGCGCGGGAGGGGTCCCGGCGCCTCGGTCCTACGCTGATCGCGGGACCGGCTCGTCCGGCTGCCGTGAACCGTGAGGAGGAACGCCGTGAGACTTCGTTCGAGTGACGGCGAAGGCCGCAGACTGCCCAGCGACCACGGCAGCCTGGCGTTCGGGGTCGCGCCCCGCAATCCCGGTGTCGCCAGGACACCGGCTCCCGGGGCGATCTCCGCGCTCGCGATCGGCGGCGGCTACACCGTCGGCCCGCGTGAGAACCGCACTGTCCTTTTCGGACGGAACAAGGACGAGGTGCACGTCTGCGTCGGCGAGGACGACCGGCGGGTCAGCAGGCAGCAGGGCGTGCTCACGCATCGTCGTGGCCAATGGTGGGTGGGCAACACCGGGCGGCTGCCGATCCGGCTGCCGCAGTCCCGGTGGTTGTTCCCCGAGGAGGAGGAAGTCCCGCTCACCTCGGGGTACACCCCGATGTTCCTGCGGGGTTCGGCGGACCGCGAGCACCTGCTGGAGGTGTACGTGGTGGGGTCGAACGGCGAGCAGCCGACGGCCGTGCACACCGAGCCCACCGACACACCGAGAACCTGGCGTCTGGAACCGCACGAGCGGCTGGTCCTCGTCGCGCTGGGACAGCGCTACCTCCGGCACGAGGCGCGGCCGCAGCCGCTGTCCCGCGTCCAGGTGGCCGATCTGCTCGCCGAGCTGCAGCCGGACGCGGAATGGGGCTACCGCAAGGTGGAACGGGTCGTCGCGAACGTCCGGTACCGGCTCGCCCACGCCCGGTACCCGGTCGCGGGACTGACGAAGGAAGAGGTGCCCGAGCCGGTCGGCAACTGGCTCAACCACAACCTGCTGACCGAACTGGTGATGAACACGACCACGCTGGTGCCACCGGACCTCGCGCTGCTCGACGAGCCGCCCGCACCGGACTCGGCGGACTGACCACGCCGGTGTGACGGCAAGCCCCGGTCACCTTTCCCACTTGGCGGACGTCGTCGGAGTGACTGATCCATCAGCGTCACCCGAGGAGCCGAGGTCCGTGCACACCCAGATCTACCTTGCCGTCACCGTCGTCACCATCGCGATCAACGCGGCGATCGCCGTCGCCGACTCCGTCAAGGCGAAATTCGTGCTGGCCAACTCGGCGGCCGTGGACGTCCCGCCGTCCTGGCTGCCGCTGCTCGCCACGCTCAAGGGCGCGGGCGCGGCCGGCCTTCTGCTGGGGCTCCTGGGCTTCCGGATCCTCGGGATCGCCGCCGCGATCGGGCTGACGCTGTTCTACGTCGGTGCCGTCGTCGCGCACATCCGCGCCCGCGTGCTCGGCAACATCGCCTTCCCCGGCGCTTTCCTGGCCTTCGCGGTCGCGAGCGCGGTCCTGGCCTTCCTGCACTGAGCCAGTCGTCCCCGAATGTGTTCATTGTGGATTTTGGTGCTTCGCGTGACGGGCTTGCCTGCCGCGAACGGAGCGTTCGCGACACCCGCCTCACCACAGAGCAAGGCGACCACAGTCCCAAGGTGACCTTGGGGCCCGAGGCGACCACGGCGGGGGCCGGGGGTGCGCACGAACCACTCAAGGCGACCCGCGTTGCGTGCTGGGGGTCCGGGGGTCATCCCCCGGGTAGATACCGCGGACACCGGGAGCGACCCGAAGGGGCGCGAACAGGAGCATCCGTCTCGTGGGGCCGGAGAGACTCGAACTCTCACTGGCACGGACCTAAACCGTGTGCCTCTGCCAATTGGGCTACGGCCCCCAGTGTTGCTCGGTGAAGCGTAGCGCGCGGGCCGGTCGGCTCCGCTCGGCGTGGCCAGTGCCGGGTGCGCGGAGGGTGTCCTCTAACGTGGGCGCTTGAAGTCCCGAAGCGGCGAGGAGGACACGTGGCTCGCGACCCCGAGACCATCGAGCGTGAGATCGAGCAGGCCAGGAAGGCGCTGGCTTCCACGCTCGACCAGCTCGGCACCAAGGCCAACCCCAAGAAGCTCGCCGATCAGGCGAGCCAGGGCATCAAGGCCAAGCTGAACGAGCCCAAGATCAAGTTCCCGCTGATCGGCGTTGGCGCCCTCATCGGGGTGCTGCTGCTGCGCAAGCTCTTCCGCTGAGTCAGGCCCGGGCGGCCGGCGGCGTCGCGGCCTTGGCGGAAGCCTTGGCCTTGGTGTCGTCGGCCTTCTGCTCGTCCTGCTTGCGGTCCTCGACGGCCTTGGGGAGCTGCTTGCTCGGCGGGAGCTGTGGTTTCCCGCTGGTCTTCTCAGCGGCGGGTGCGTCGGCCTGCTTCGGGGCGGTGGCCGAGGGCGGGACTTCCAGCGGCGCGATCTCCGGCAGGGTGAGCCGCGCGGTCATGTAGGCCGTGGTGAACTCGAGTGCGCTGCCGTTGAGCAGGTGCACCACCGTCGACTTGCCTTCCGGCGCCAGCTTCTCCACGAGCTGGTCCGTCCGGTCTCTGGCGGCGATGATGCCGGGAGCCCTGGCGGTCAGTTCCTTACCCTGGCCGCTCACCGTGATCGTCCAGTCGGCGTCCTCCTGGACGTAGGTCGCCGTGATCGGTTCCACCATCTGCACTCACCCCTTCCCCTCATCAGCATGCGTCACGGACTGGGACTCGGCCACCGCGCGCGCATGACGGAGTCACCCGCCTCGTTGCGCGGCTGTGACAGTCCAGCACACTTTGTCCGTGTTATCGATACCGTAATACAACTCTGTGTCACAAGACACGGAGTGGAATGTGCTCTGAGTGACGACCGAATGGCGTAATGCACGGGCATCTTCACGAGCAGATCACCCGTGGCGGGGATCCAGTCCCGACCACAGCACGTCCATCGCGTACTCGGTGGCCATTTCCGGGGTGACTTCCTCGTGTCGCTCGCACCAGATGGCGAGCCGTTCGTTCGAGCCGACCACGATCTCGGCGGCGGCCTCCGCGCGCAGGTGATCGTCGTCGGCGAGGTAGGCGCTCACCAGTGCGGCGATCAGGTCGGTCTGCTGGCGCCGGACCTGCTCGATCTCGTCCGCCGCGGGCGTGCCGATCAGTGCCATCTCGTGGCGCAGCAGTGACCACGCCTGCCGTCGTTCGCGGATGAAGACGAAGAACGCCAGCATGCCGCGGCGCAGCGCCTCCTCCGCGGTCGCGGCCCCGACGGTCGCCTGGGCGGTGACGTCGCGCAGTTCCGTCCTCGACTGCCGGATGCAGGCCAGCAGCAGGCCTTCCTTCGAGTCGAAGTACTCGTACAGCATCGGCTTCGAGACGCCGACCAGCTCGGCGATCTCGTCCATCGACGCCGCCGCGTATCCCCGTGCCGAGAACACCTGCTCGGCCACTTCGATCATCTGCCGTTCGCGTTCGGCCCGGGGCATGCGCTTGCGCTTGGCGGTGGTCACGGGTAACACTCTACCGCCAGTAACCTACTCCGAGTAAGATGGACTCCGGGTAACAGGAACGCGGGAGGTCGGCAGATGGGCAAGCGCACCGAAACGGGGGTCGTCATCGTCGGGACGGGGTTCTCCGGCCTCGGCATGGCGATCCAGCTCCGCAAGGAGGGGCGCGAGGACTTCGTTATCCTCGAAAAGGCCGACGACGTCGGCGGTACGTGGCGCGACAACAGCTATCCCGGCTGTGCGTGCGACATCCCGTCGCACATGTACTCGTTCTCGTTCGAGCAGAATCCCGGCTGGTCACGCGCCTATTCGCCACAGCCCGAGATCTGGGGCTACATGCGCCGCGTCGCCGACAAATACGACCTCCACCGCTTCATCCGCTTCGGCCAGGAGATGACCGGCACGCGCTGGGACGCCGACGAAAACCGCTGGTACGTCGCGACCAAGTCCGGGGACGAGTTCGTCGCCGGCGCGCTGGTGCTCGGCATCGGGGCGCTGCACCTGCCGATGATCCCGGACCTGCCCGGCGTCGAGAAGTTCGCCGGCCGCGCGTTCCATTCCGCGCAGTGGGACCACGACTACGACCTGGCGGGCAAGCGGGTTGCGGTGGTCGGCACCGGGGCGAGCGCCGTCCAGTTCGTCCCGAAGATCGCTCCCGGCGTCGCGAACCTGACGCTGTTCCAGCGCACCCCGCCGTGGATCATGCCCAAACCCGACCGCGCGATGCCGGGCTGGCTGCGTGGGCTGTTCCGCTCGGCGCCGCTGGTGCAACGGGCCTACCGCGACTTCGTCTACTGGCGGCTGGAAGCGCGGGCGCTCGGGTTCAACGGCCAGTCGTGGGTGATGAAGCTCGGCCAGCGCCTGGCCAAGCGCAACATCGACAAAGCGGTCAAGGATCCCGGGCTGCGGGCCAAGCTGACGCCGGACTACACCATGGGCTGCAAGCGGGTCCTGATCTCCAACGACTACTACCCGGCACTCGCCAGGGACAACGTCGACGTCGTCACGGACGGCGTCGCGGAGGTCAGGGAGCACAGCATCGTCGACGCCGCCGGGGTCGAGCACGAGGTCGACGCGATCATCTACGGCACCGGCTTCCACGTCACCGACGCCTTCGACGAGCTGGAGATCCTCGGCAAGGACGGCCGCGACCTCGGCAAGGAGTGGGCGAGCGAGGGCATGCGGACGCATCTGGGCATCACCGTGTCCGGGTTCCCGAACCTGTTCCTGCTACTCGGCCCGAACACCGGGCTCGGCCACAACTCGGTGGTCTTCATGATCGAGTCGCAGATCCGCTACGTCGCCGAGGCGCTGCGGCTCGCCCGCGGCAAGGCGCTCGACGCCCGGCCGGAGGCGCAGGAGCGGTTCAACACCGAGATCCAGCGGAAGCTGGCGAAGGGGATCTGGACACGCGGCGGCTGCAAGAGCTGGTATCTCGACGCGAAGGGCGTCAACCGGACGATCTGGCCGGGCTTCACCTGGCGCTACTGGCTGGCGACGCGCAAGGTCCGCCAGTCCGACTACGAACTCCTCGGCTGATCGTCGGCTCGAAGTGCCGTCAAGGCCACCTTACGGGCGTCAGGCGCCCGTAAGGTGGCCTTGACGGCTTGGGGGAGGGGCAGGTCAGTGCGGGGTCAGGTTCCGGAGTTCGGCGATGAGGTCGACGGTCGGCATCTGGCACAGCTCGGCCATGGTCTCCAGCGCCGGCAGGTCGAGCGCGACCTCGGCGGTCCCGTTCTCCCCGGCCTGGCGCAGCCTGCCCTCGGCCCACCGCCGCAGGGGCAGCAGCTCGGGCCGGGCGTTGCTGACGACCTCACGCAGGTCGATCCGCACCCGTCCGGGCTCCTCGACGAACACCCGGCGGTGGACCTTCGCCAGCAGGTCCTGCGGGAGCTCGTCCATGGCGACACACAGTTCGACCAGGCGCACCACGGAGCACTGCCGGGTGCCGAGTTCGTAGGTGGCCAGCGTCTGTAGCGAGATCTCGCTCTGCAGATGCTGGTTCAGTTCCTTGCGCGTCCAGCCGCGCCTGCGGCGGAGCTTGCGGAGCTCGTCGCCGAGTATCCGCTGGTAGTCCTCAGCGTCGATCAGCACGTCACGATCCCCTGCCCTGCTAGCCGACCACTCGACATCCGCATCGGCGTGACAAATCCGCGGCGGATGCACCTCACGGGTATGAAAGTCCGCAGGTGGCCCGCTCTTACGCGGTTTCGGGCATGTCTTTCGGACCAATTTCCGGTATTGAGCCGAATGGGCTACACGAGTGCCGCTGAACAGCTCAGTTGACGCAGGGAACGCCCTCGGCCGTGATCGGCTTCTGGTCCTCCTGCGGCGGGGCCGGGGCCTGCTGCTGGGCGGCCGATCCCGACGAGGACTCGTTCCCCGCGGCCGAGGCCGGGGCCTGGTAGTCGGAGCCGAGGAACACCATGACGTGCCCGGCGTCGACGGTCTTGTCCTCCTGGATCGCCGGGTTCCCGCCGAGTGCGTCCGCGACGGCCTGCCCGGCGGCTTTCTGCCCCGGCGGAACCCACAGCACCGTGGACTTGCGGGACGAGGCGTTCGCGGTGTCGCCCGCGGTGAAGCCCTTGTCGGTGAGCTGCTTCTGGACGTTGGCCGCGAGCCCGGTGACCCCGGAGGAGTTGCGGACGTCCACGGTGGTCGCCTTGTTCGCGCTCGTGTCCGGTGCCGGGGCCTGCTTGCCCGGTGCCGCGGTCAGGCCCTGCACGAAGTCACGCACCTGGCTCGGGTTGACCTGGATCGCGACGCCGTCTTCGGGGGTCTGGTACTCGACGTTGACCACCGGGATGGTCCGGAACTCGAGCTGGCCCCCGGTCAGGCCCTTCATCTGCTGGGCGAAGCCGAAGATGTCCCAGTTCTGGTTGAGCACGACCGACTTCTTGATCGCGTCGATCAGCGAGTTCAGCGTGGCCGGGTTCGCCAGCGTCCCGGCCGAGAGCACCTTGCGCGCCATCCCGGCCATGAACACCTGCTGCCGGACCACGCGATCGAGGTCGCCGCGCGGGAGGCCGTGCCGCTGGCGGACGAACTCCAGCGCCTCGACCCCGGAGATCGTGTGCTGGCCCTTGGTGAACTTCGCCCCGGAGTACGGGTCGTTCACGTTGTTGCTGAGGCAGACGTCGACGCCGCCGATGGCCTTGGTGATGTCGCTGAAGCCGAGCAGGTTCACCGCGGCGTAGTTGTCGATGGTCGACCCGGTGAGCTTCTCGATGGTCTGGATCAGCGTCTTGGCCCCGGCCTGGTTGGCCTTGACGTCGAGTTCCTTCGGATCGGTGACGCCCTGCTTCTGCAGATCGTTGCGGGCGTCCGACATCGCCCGCGCGTACGCGGAGTTGATCTTGTGGCGGCCGTAGCCGCCGGGGATGTCGACGTAGGAGTCGCGCGGGATCGACATCGCCACGGCCTTGCTGCCGTCATTCGGGATGTGCACGAGGATCAGCGTGTCGGTGTTCAGTTCGCCGTCGGAGACCCCGGCGCGCAGCTCGTCGAGCAGCTCGCGCGGCAGCGGGTTGCCCTGCGCGTCGGTGCGGCTGTCGAGGCCGACCAGCAGGATGTCCCGCGCGCCGTCGGCGGGCTTGTCGCCACCGGCGCCGTTGCTGATCACGTCGGCGTAGTTGAGGCCCTTGACCAGGCCCTGCATCGCGGCCCACGCGTAGCCGGTCAGGCTCATCACCAGCAGTGACACGACCACCACGGCGATCTTCGCGCCACGGAACCGCGACCGGCGGGGCGGCGGGCCACCGCGGCGAGGGGGCGCTGGGCGCACGCCACGGGGCGGCGGACCGCTCCGGGACGGGACACGTCCGGACGTGTCCGGCCTGGGGCGGGCGGGGCGGCGATCGCCTTGCCCGTTCCGAGGCGGGTGGTCCACGCGGACGTCTCCCTTCGTGTTGTCCGGTCTTCGGGGCCGCAGATAAGACGTATGGGTCGCCGTTGCGGTTGCCGTAGGGTGACACATCGGCGTGACGTCTCAGCGACGCACCACCCATTTTCCGTCAAACAGCTTCGTTTCGCCTGGTCGATGCCACAATCGGGCGGTCAGATCAGGACGGCACGGCCGCGGCCGCTCGCCGGGGCAGGAGTGTGACGGCCGCCGCGGACAGGGCGAACACCGCGGTCGCCGCGTGGAGGACGACACCCACCGTGCCCGGACGGTCACCGTCCGCCGCCGAGAGCAAGGTCGGGGCACCGGCCAGCGCGCACGCCAGCCACGTCCCGGTCCGCGCGCTGGTGCCGAGCCGCACGGTGTGCAGCAGGAACACCCCGAGCAGCAGGTGGACGACGCTCTGGATCGGGTCGAGCCGCAGGCCGAGCAGTTCGGCGTCCGCGGCGACCACGCCGAACCGGGTCAGCGCGAACCCGAACACGCCGAGCGTCGCGTAGCCGATGCCCAGTGTCGCCGCGGCCCTGGTCAACACGGCCGTCCGCCGGCCAGGTCCCTCGTCCGGCCGTGCCGGGCGCGCGTGGCCCGAGTGTCGCTCGAACCACCAGAACACCAGGGCGGCGGGCACCGCCAGCAGACCCACCGCCAGCAGCGTCCGGGGCCGGAACAGCCAGGCCAGCACGTCCGCGAACCGGCCGGGCAGGTACACGATCGCGATCAGCAACAGCATCGCGGCCAGGAAGACGAGGTACAGGCTCATCGGCGCCCGCAGCACCCAGCGGGCGGGCCGTCGCACGAACGCCTTTTCGCCCAGCCGCGCGAGCGGCGCGGACAGCAGCCCGAGCAGGCCGAGCTGGCTGACGCCGAGCAACAACACACCCCACGGCGGCGCGGAGAACGCGGCGGGCGCGCCGGGACCGCCGAGCAGCAGCGGCGGTGCGCCGAGCACCGCGCTCGCCGCGGCCAGGCCGACCACCCCGGTGACGGCCGCGGCGATCAGCGCCGGACGTCCCGGCCGGACGCCGTCGGCGTGCGCGAAGGCCACTTGCTGGGCGAGCAGCGCGAGCCCCAGTGTCGCCGCGTACCTCGGCAGCGGCGAACCCGACAGCCCGGCGACCAGTTCGCCCGCGACGACCAGGGCGAACATCCCGGCGATCGTGCTCACCGGCGCCCGGCGATGCAGAGCCAGCAGCAACGGCGTGAGGACGATCGTCAGCAGGTACACGCCGAGCAGCCACAGCGGGTGCAGCGCGATCCGCATCACCGTCGCGGTCGTCCCGGCGGGAATGCCGAACACCTCGAGTGCGAGCGGGACGAGCAGCGCGACGACGGCGAAGATCAGGGCCGGGCGCAACAGCGGGCTGGCACGTTCGGCGAGGTAATGCCGGTAGCGGCCGCCCGCGTCGAGTTCGGCGCGCCAGCCCGCCGCGTTCATCCGGCCACCGGCGAAGAAGATGAGCGGAGCGAGCTGGGCCAGCCAGGTCAGCGGCCACACCGAGCCGTCGGGCACGCCCGCCCACTGCGCCAGCGCGGTCATCGATTCGCCGAACATGAGCAGGACGACCGAGGCCGCGCCGAGCGTCGCCCAGCGGCCGGCGTCCGGGGCGGGGAGCGTGGCGGGCCGGACCGCGGGCGCGGTCCGCCGGGCGTGGAGCCAGCCGCGCAGCCGGAACACGAGCAGGCAGGCGATCACCAGCACCCCGGCGACCATCGGGCCGATCGGATCGCCCACCGGCGGTCCCCAGCGCTGGTGCCACGAGTTGACCACGAGCCCGGCCGAGTACAACGCGGCGACCACGTGGCAGGTGCCGGGCGAGCCCATCGGGTTGAGGCCGCAGGTGGCGTGCATGTCCTGCGAGAGCCGCGCGTCCAGTGCCGCCCGGACGTCCTGGCCGAGCGGATGTCCTTTGTGGTCGGCGTAGCGCAGCAGGTCGTAGCCGAGATCGTGGGCCTTGCACGGGACCGCGTAGTCCCATTTCGTGTTGTCGTCGCCCCACGGGGTCGAACAGCCGCCGTCGGTGTGCACCGCGCGGACCGTGCCGTCGCGCGCGGTCATGCTGCCGGGGGTGACGCCGCTGACCGCGGTGAAGTCCCGGGGCAGCAGCGCGAGCGCGGTGGCGGCAGGGCCGGGATGGACCAGCGCGTCGATCGCCTGCTGTGCGGCGAGGACGTCGCCGGTGGGCGGGCCCTGGTCGGGCGGGGACGGCGGGCGCGAGGCGATCAGGCCGAACGCGAACACCACGAGCAGGACCAGCAGCAGCCAGCCGGACGTCGACCACGGGCGTCGGCGGGGCGTCGCCACGGGGGCGGGCACGCTCTCGGCGGGAGCTGACATGGCGTCCAGGGTGCCAGCCCGGTACGGCGCCGGGCATGGGGCCAGCCCCCGTTCGGTGTGTCGGGAAACCCGATACTGCCCGTGCGGGTGACGGGAATCAGTGCTTCACGGGGTGTCGTCCGGTGCCAGCCGGACCTGGTTGCGGCCGTTCTCCTTCGCCACGTAAACCGCCGCGTCGGCCGCCTGCAGCAGCTGTTCCATGGTCGTGCCGTGCTCGGGATAGACCGCGACGCCGATCGAGGTGGTCCGGTCCGAGATCGTGGTCTGCCCGCCGCGTTTGTCGGTGGTCACGATATGCAGTTTGGCCACTGCCGAGCGTACTCGTTCGGCGGCTTCCCGTGCCGATGTTTCGTCGATATCCGGGAGCAGGACCAGGAATTCCTCGCCGCCGAAGCGGCCGACCACATCCGAAGGCCGGGTCACCTCGTCGAGTGCCTGCGCGATATCGCGGAGGACGTCGTCGCCCGCGGGATGCCCGTAGGTGTCGTTAATCCACTTGAAGTGGTCGAGGTCGATCATCAGCAGTGCCAGCTTCTCGTCCGATCGGGCGGTCCTGGTCAGCGCCCGATCGGCCGCCTCCGACCAGCCGCGCATGTTGAGCACCCCGGTTTTGGAGTCCGTGCGCACGTCGTCGAGCAGCTGGTCGAGTTCGGCGAGCCGGTTGAAGATGACGGTCACCACGGCCATGATCGCGACCGCCGGTGGCAGGACGATCAGCAGGACGGCGGTGATCGCACCGAGCCCGGTGGTGACCGCTTCGAGGATGTTGTCCTGTTTGCTGCCAAGGATGTTGCGCAGCTTGGCCTGCTTGCCGGCGCTCAGCGCGATGACGCCACCGATGTAGACGACCTGGACGCCCTCGTAGACCGCGGCGGCCAATACGACGACTCCGAATTCGCGCAGCGATTCCAGCGGGCTGAGCGATGTCCATTGCCAGTCGCCCATCGCGGTGAATGCGAGATGGCCGAGAACGGCCGCGACGGAATGTGAAATAGACGCGAAAAGAAATGTGTTCGCGGGCCGTCGCGCGGTGAACCAGCGCTGCGCCCTGATAATGGCGATCAGGGCCACCGTCAGAATGGGCGGCAAAGTGAGAACGGCAGGGAAAACCCACACCGCGGTGAGGTCGATCAGCACGGTGCTGGTGCCCGCGCGGCGGCTTTCCTCCTGGCGCTGGGTGAACTGGATGTGCACCGTCGCGCCCGCCGCGAGGATCCCGAAGCGCAGCCAGTCGAGCTTGCCCGGCGCGGCCGAGGCGGCGAAGGTGAACGCGAAGACGAGCAGCGCCAGCGCGTCCATGACCAGCAGGTAAACGATCACTCGCCGCGGGTGCTTCCAGAGCGCCCACGCGCGCGGGTCGTAGGGATGCCTGCCCGCCTTGCCGCTCTCGGAGCCGTCCGGCGCTGGTTCGGCGTCGGTCACCTGGCGGCCCGCCTCCCCGGCGCGGGGGCGGCCCGGTTCCGGAACGAACTCTCTCGGAGACGGTCGGTCACCACGTCTCCTCTCCGCCCCATCCCGGGCCACTTCGGTAATACGGCTGATATCCGCTGGGGCGGCTGTTCGCTTTGTTCGGCCGGTATCATCTCAGCCCATCGGAAGTGTCATGCTGCACACAGGGTCGAGCGCTTTGCCGGCCCGGCCCACTGAAGCGACGAGTACCGATGGGAGGCAATCCTATGTCGGCCCGCGACTGGTGACCCGTTCTCATGTTCCGAGGTGCTGCGTTGTTACAGGGAGGTGTGTCTCGTGTCCGCTCGTGACTGGTGATCTTCGTCCGTGCGTGAGCGACCGGGTTCATTCGGTGACCCGTTGTCGCGCTGATGCGGTTGCCGTCGCTCATGCGATCGACTCGCTTCGCGAGACAGTGTCCAATCCTTCTGGGCGCATGATGTCCATGGTTCGCTCGCAAGCTTCGCTCACGGAGTGACGGTCCCGGGGGAGGTGGCGTTCCGTACTCGTGCCCAGGAAACGGCGATGGGCACGGCGACGACGACGCCCGCGGCCCCGGCTACCGCTATCGCCGTCCCCGCCGAGCCCAGCAGCTGGGCCACGCCACCGCCGATGGCCACGCCGATGCCCTGCACCACCCGCAGTCCGGTGCGGTACAGGCCGCCCGCCGCCCCGCGGATTTCGTTGGGCACCCAGGTGATGTAGGTGGCGCCCACCGTGATGAAGTAGGCGCCCGCCGCGCCCGCGAGCCCGAGAATCAGCATGCTGATGATCAGGTTCGGCCGGAACGCGAACGTCGTCAGCAGCAGGAGCGGCACGATCGCGAGCAGCCCGAGCGCGCGCCGCCTGCCGTCCGGGGAGACGTAGCGGGAAAGCAGGAACGTGCCGACCACGAACCCGAGCGGGTCGGCCGCGAGCAGCCAGCCGACGGCCTGGTTGCTCGCCCCGAGTTCCTGGACCAGTGGTACGGCGACCCCCTCGGGGATGACCGCGAAACCGACGAGCCACGAAAGCCAGATCAGCACGCGCAGCCGCGGCCGGCCGAACACGTACTTGATCGCGCCGAACCACCCGGCGCCGCGCTCACCCGCCGCCGGGCGGCCGCGCACGCCCGCCCCCACGACGATCGCGCCGATCAGGTAGGTGAGCGCGTCGATGGTCAGTGCCCACGAGGTGCCCAGCGCGGCCACCAGCAGCCCGCCGCCCGCGAGCCCGAGCAGAGTCGCGGTGTTGGCCGAGATCCCGCGCAGGTCCTGGCTCTGCAGATAGCGATGGTCGTCGGTGAAGATCTCGCGGCCGAGCGAGTTCTGCGCGGAGATGCCCGGCGCCGCCGCCAGTTTCGCCAGCACGATGAGCAGGCACAGCACCACGATCGGGGTACCGGGGATCGCCATCAGCCCGATGCACACCGCCTGCAGCAGGGACGTCGCGACGAGCACGGTCCGGCGCGGGAAGAGGTCGGCCAGCTGGGACAGGCCGAGGCCGCCGGCGAGCGCGGGAAGGAAGGTCAGGCCGTAGACCGCCGCCGTCCACAGCGCGGAACCGGTGCGGTCGTAGACGAGGATCGACAGGGCCACCACGGTGAGCTGGTCGCCGACGAGCGACTGGGTCTCGGCGAACCAGAGCGCGCGGAACTCGCGATTGGCCAGTACGGCTCGCAGCCGTGGCGTCGCGTCGGTCGTCACCGGGTAACCACTTCCCCCCGATCGGGTGAACGTGCAGCAGAACCGCATTGTGGCCCTCACCGTGACAGCGCCGGTAAGGGAGTCATAAATCTCCGCGCGCGGGTCGACAGTCAGTATGCGACCGGACACGGGGAGCCGACAGCGGACACGGTACCCCGGAGGTTTGTGCGCCGAACGGGCTAATGGGTGTCGATCGGGTGTTCCTGATCTGTGCGTGGGTATCTCCGGGCTGGTCGAACGCGACACGTTCGGCGCAGAGTGACCGCCGCTCATCGCGGTCGCACTGCTCGTACGGCCGAATGGGCCAACACTGGGTAGTGAAGCCGGCGGTGTTGACGGGAGCCTCGCCGGTGCGGCAGCGGGGAGAAAGTCAATGAACGGGCTGATGCAGGACAAGGCCGTCGTGGTGACAGGGGCGGGCAGAGGACTGGGCGAAGCGTTCGCCGTGCACGTCGCACGCGCGGGCGGGGCGGTGGTGGTCAACGACATCGACGTCGAACTGGCCGAGCGGACCGCGAAGAACATCAGGGTGCACGGCGGCAGAGCCGTCGCCAGCGGGCACAGTGTCGCCGATCCGGCGCAGGCACAGGCGATCGTCGACCTGTGCGTGGCGGAGTTCGGCGCGATCGACGGGCTGGTCAGCAACGCGGGGCTGAACTACGAGGCCCTGCCATGGGAGGACGACGTCGAGCAGGCGAAGGAACTCGTCGAGGTCAACGTGCTCGGGGTGATGTACACCGGGCTGGCGGCGATCAAGGCGATGGTCGCGGCGGGTACCGGCGGGTCGATCGTCAACATCTCCTCGGGCGCTTCGCTCGGGCAGCGCAAGCTCGCGGTGTACGCGGCGAGCAAGGGCGCGGTGGCGTCGCTGACCTACTCCTGGGCGCTGGATCTCGAGGACGCCGGAATCCGGGTCAACGCCGTCTGCCCGCTCGCGCACACCCGGATGGTGTGGAAGTCCGAGCGCTCGCTGCGGGCCTGTCCGCCGGACCGGACCCCCGGCAAGATCGCGCCGGTGGTGCTCTTCCTGCTCGGCGACGGCGCGCACGGGATCACCGGCCAGATGATCCGCTGCAACGGGCCGCAGCTGCACGTCATGGGCCAGCCGTTCCTCAAGCAGCCGATCCTGGAACGGCCGGTGTGGGACACCGAGACCGTGCAGCGCGCCTTCGACGAGGTGTTCAGCGCGCACCTGGAGAACTACGGCCTCGAAAAGCGCGTGCCGCCACGCCTGCGCAAGTGGACGGTGCCCTCGCGGACGGCATGAGCTGAAGGGGGGGTTTGGAGCGACGCCGCCGAGGGCAATGACCAGCACACCCCGGCCCCGGCGGAGAGCGGGTGGGTGTTGG
>NZ_JBHYIK010000014.1:30952-50131 GCF_042739735.1 Amycolatopsis sp. NPDC059027
CCGCGGGGCGGCGCCCCCCGCGCCCCCCGACCCGCGTCTCTCCACCCACCCCCCCCCCCCCACACCCCCCCCCCCCCACCCCCACCGGACCGCGTCGTACAGGGATTCGATGTCGGTGCGGTAGCGGTCGTTGATGATGCGGCGCTTGAGTTTGAGCGTCGGGGTCACCTCGCCGCTCTCCGGCGTCCACGTACGCGCGAACACCCGGTACCGCTTGATCTGCTCGATGCGGGCCAGCCGGTCGTTGGCCGATTCGACGGCGCGCCCGATCTCCGCCAGTACGCCTTCGTGCTCGGCGAGTGCCTCGACGCCGTCCGCTTCGATGCCGTTCGCCGCGGCCCAAGCCGGCGCGATCTCGTCGTCGAGCACGATCAGCGCGGTGACGTACGGCCGGTCGTCGCCGATCGCGACCGCCTGGCCGATCAGCGGATGCTCCTTGAGCAGCCCCTCGATCCGGGTCGGCGCGATGTTCTTGCCGCTGGAGGTGATGATCAGTTCCTTCTTGCGGTCGGTGATCGAGACGAAACCGTCGTCGTCGATCGTCCCGATGTCCCCGGTCGGCAGCCAGCCCTCGGCGTCGGTCGCGGACCTGATCGTGCCGTCCTCCTGGAGGTAGCCGAGGAACACGATCGGGCCACGGACCAGCAGTTCGCCGTCCTCGGCGACCTTGACCTCGACGTCGGCGAGCGGTTTGCCGACACTGCCCGCGCGGAACGCGCCGGCGTGGTTCGCGGTCACCGCGCCGGTGGTCTCCGACAGCCCCCAGACCTCCATGATCTCGACGCCGAGCCCGGCGAGGAAGTACACGACCTCCAGCGGAAGCGCGGCCGCGCCGCTGGAGGGGACCATCAGCTTGTCCAGCCCGAGCAGCGCCCGGATCGGGGCGAGCACGGTCTCGTCCGTCTTCGCGATCTTTTCGGCGAGTTCCGCCGGGACCTCTTCGCCCGCGCTGCGCAGTTTGTAGCCCTGTTGCAGCAGGTCGTTCGCGGCCAGCAGCGCGGTGCGCCGTTCTTCGGGGACACCGCCGAGCATGTTCTTCAGCCCCGCGACCATCTTCTCCCACACCCGCGGCACGCCGAAGAAGCTCTGCGGGCGGACCTGGCCGAGCGCGCCGACGACGGCGGTCGGGTCCGCGAGGGTGTGCACATGCCCGGCATAGACGATCGGCATGTACACCGAGATTTCGCGCTCGGCGATGTGTGCGAGCGGCAGATAGGCGATGTTCGTCGCGTGCATCGGGCTGCCGTGCGCGTGCTTCACCGCGAAGGCTTCGTGGATGGCGTTGCGATGCGAGAGCACGACGCCCTTGGGGTCGCCGGTGGTGCCGGAGGTGTAGATCATCGACAGCGGATCGTCCGGCCGGATCGCCGTCCACGAGGCTTCGAAGGCGTCCGGGTCGGCCGCGAGCGCCTCCTTGCCCCTGGCGCGGAGGTCGGCCAGCGAGATGAACCGGTCGTCACCGGCAGGGATCGCGCCGGCGTCGAAGACGACCACGTGCCGGAGCGCGGGCAGGTCGTCCAGCACCGGCTGCCAGCGGCTCAGCTCCTCGGCACCGCCGAGTACGACGACACCGGCCGCGCTGTGCCGCGCCACGAAGCGGATCTGCTCCGGGCTCAGCGTGTGGTAGGCGGTGCACGGAATCGCCCGCAGGTGCGCGGCGGCGAGGTCGATGGTCAGGTGTTCGGGGCTGCTCACGGCCATGATCAGCATCCGGTCGCGCGGCCCGAGGCCGAGCCCGGCGAGACCGCGGGACACCTCGGCGATCGCCGTGCGGAACTCCAGCCAGGTCAGCGTCGGACGCCCTTCGGCGTCAAGCGAGGTGACCGCGGGGAGATCTCCGAATTCGGTGGCGTTGCGGTGCAACAGCCCGGGAATCGTGAGCCCTTCGGTCTGTGCGGCGACGGATTGCTGAGTGGTCAACACTGGCCTCCTCGAGGTAGCCCCGTTGGCCACACTGTAAGAGCTGCGGCGCGCGCTGGATAGAGAATCGCGGCCACGCCCGGTGGCCTTGCGCCGCACGCTTGAATGGAAGGACCACGTAACCCAGCCGAGGAGCGAGATGACCGGGTCGGCACGCGAACTGCTCGACGCCGTCCAAGCGGAGCTGGCACCGCGCGACGACGACAACCGGCTGGTGCCGCTGATCGCGCGGGGCGAGGCGCCGCGAGCGGTGTTCGCCGCGATCGCCGCCGAGGAGCGGCGGATCGTGCGCAGCGACTGGCGCAGCTTCCACACCCTGGCCGCTCGCGCGGAAGAAACGAACGCGCTCGAGTTCTTCGCCGGGCTCGCTCAGGGGGAGGGCCTCGCGCTCACGAAGCTCGACGCGCTCACCGACGCGGCCGGGCCGGACGACGCCGACGTCGAGAAGCCACGTGCGGGGTGCCAGGCGTATCCGGCGTACTTCGCGTGGCTGGCGCTGAACGGTGAACCCGCCGATGTCGTCGTCGCGATCACCGCGAACTTCGCCGCGTGGGGCCGCTACTGCGCGGCCATCGCCACCGCGATGCGCGAGCACTACGACTTCGATGACGAAGCGTGCGGATTCTTCGACTTCTTCGCGACACCGGTACCGGAGATCGAGGCGCAGGCGGTGGCCGCCGTCCAGGCAGGGCTGGACAGCGGCAGGGTGAGCGGTGAGGCCAAGACGTACGCGCGGCTCTTCCAGAGCTACGAGCTGATGTTCTGGAACAGCCTCGCCGACGAGTTCTCCGCGTCGTGACCGGAAACCGCCCGATAACGTTTCTTGACGGGTAATCGCCCCCATGGGGGAGGAGGGCGTTGTTCGCCGGGAATGCCTGTTATGATTCCGGACCGTTTCCGGTAGCCGGGTGCCTCGCGGCGCCGGGGGAGAATTTTGCCCTTGTGGCGTAAGGAAAAGGTGGCGTGCCCGTCTCATGGGGGAGATCCCGGGAGACGACACCGGGCGATGATGGCGAGGAGGGAAGGATGCCTCTTTCCGCGGTCAGGCAGTTTCGCAGGAGCCGGGCTTTCCGTGTTTCCCATGCCGTTGTTCTGTGTGCCGGTGTGATATTCGGGTATCTGGTCGCCGAATATGGCGGAGTCGTCCGGAAATATCCCGTCGAAAGCGTGCTGCTCGTCATTCTCGCCGCCGCGGTGGTGACCTTGTGGTGGGCGTGTCGCAGATGGCTCGGTGACGCCTCTCGCCGGGTCGCCGGCATTCTCGGCGAGGAGCTCGGAAGCCGGGACCGTCGCCGTCCGTGACCGAAGTCACCAAGAGTTTTTCGCGGTTCGCGCAGCGTGTTCGACACCGCATACCGGTGCGGTGACAATCGCTTTCCGGCCTGGCGTGACGTGCGAAACCGCAGGTAAGCGCGTGCTCAGCGGGTCCGGATACCGTGGCGGAGTTTCCAAGCTGTCACAACGGTATGTGACCTGCTCACGGAAGCGCGATCATCGCAGGTGACCGGACTTGACGTGCGCGCCAAGGGCTGCCTAACGTCTTCGCCGGTGAAGCGGACCACGGTGAGTTGATCCGGCTGGTCGGAATCCGGGTGAGAAGCGTCCTGAGGTGACGTGTGCCCACGAACTGCCGGAAGGCTGTGCCCATGAACTGCCGGAACGAAAGCGGACCACGGTGAAGCAGAATTCCGTTCGACGGGGCCGGGGCTCTTCGATCCGGTCGCGCGTACTGACGATCGCGTTGATCCCGAGTGTGGCGCTGCTGCTCGTCGGTGTGGCGCTGGCGGGCTATCTGGTTTTCGACGCGGCCACGTCGCGGGAATACGCGTTGAAGATCAGGAGTTCCGAAACGCCGGCGATCCCGTTCTTCGCCGCGCTCCAGGAGGAGCGGCGGCTGACGCTGGGCATGCTCGCCGGGCAGACCAGCCAGCGGCCGGCGCTCACCGCCGCTCGCGCCAAGTCCGACGCCACGGCGGCGCCCATGGCGGACAACCTGAAGCAGTTCACCGCCGACAGCCACGTCCCCGACAGCGTCAAGCAGAACATCGCGACGTTCATGACGCTGTACGCGAAGACGCCGCAGATCCGCCAGCAGGCCGACAGCGGCCAGCTCCAGCTCGGCCAGGCCTTCGGTTTCTACAACCAGGTGATGGACCAGTTCATCGACGGCGTCGGCGCGCTGGCCCGCGCCGCGCGTGGCGCGGAGAACGCCTTCGAGCGGCTCACCGCGATCCCGATGTTCAGCGCGGCCGACGAGATGCGGCGCAGTGACGCCCTCGCGGCGGCGGCGCTCGCCTCGGGCGGGCTGAGCCAAGAGGACTTCCGCACCTATCTCGGCCAGATCGGCGCCTACCACGCCCAGCTGGAGGCGTCGACCTCGCGGATGATCCCCGAGGTCAGGGCCCAGTACGACAAACTGGTGGCCTCGCCGCAGTGGCAGACGCTGACCACCGTGGAAAACGCCTTCCTGCGGGGCGACCTGACCAAGCTCCCGGTCCCGCAGGAGCAATGGCGGGCCGCGGCCGACCAGGTCGGCGTCACCCTGATGAAGCTGTTCGTCCAGCAGAGCTCGCACGCCACCAACCTGGCGATCGACGACGCCGACGACACCCTGACCAACTCGATCATCGGCGCGGCCGCGGCCCTTCTGGTGGCGCTCGCCGTGGTGATCGTCGCGCTGCGGCTGTCCCGGCGGCTCATCGGACGGCTCGCGCGGCTGCGCGAGGACACCCTGGACGCGGCCGAGGTCCGGCTGCCCGAACTCGTCGAGCGGGTCCGCAACGGCGAGCCGGTCGACCTCGAGGACGGCGGGCACTTCCTCGACCACGGCACCGACGAGATCGGCCAGGTCGCCGACGCGTTCAACAAGGCGCAGCAGACCGCGATCGCGGCCGCGGTGGACGAGGCGAAGACGAGGGAGGGCACCAAGACGGTGTTCCTCAACATCGCGCACCGCAGCCAGGTCATCGTGCACCGCCAGCTCAAGGTGCTCGACCAGGCTGAGCGCAAGCAGGAGGACCCCGAGCAGCTGGACACGCTGTTCCAGCTCGACCACCTCTCGACCCGCGCCCGCCGCAACGCCGAGAACCTGATCATCCTCGGCGGCGGTCAGCCCGGCCGTCAGTGGCGCAACCCGGTCGGTCTCGCCGAACTCGTGCGGGGTGCTTCGGCCGAGACCGAGGACTTCGCCCGCGTCAAAACCGGTGCGCTGCCGCAGATCGCCGTGCGCGGACCGGTCGTCGGCGACCTCGTGCATTTGCTTGCCGAGCTGATCGACAACGCGACGTCGTTCTCGCCGCCGCAGTCGCGGGTCGAGGTGCGCGGGAACGTCGTCGGCAAGGGCGTCGTGATCGAGGTCGAGGACCAGGGCCTCGGGCTCGAACCGGAGCAGGCCGAGCAGTTCAACGCGATGCTGGCCGATCCGCCGGACTTCGGGATCATGGCGTTGTCCGACGAACCGCGGCTCGGCCTGTTCGTGGTCGCCCGGCTGGCCGCGCGGCACGGCATCAACGTCCACCTGCGCGAGTCGGCCTACGGCGGGACGCGCGCGATCGTGCTCGTCCGCTCGGAACTGCTCGCGCAGCTTCCCGAGCCGGAGGAGGAACTCCCCGAGCGGGGGCCGGTGTCCGAAGAGGACACTCCGGAGCCGACCGAGGGTGTCACCGTCATCGGCAGGCCACGGCGAGGGAAGCACCGCACCGAACCCCCGATGCCCGTGCCGGTTCCGGAGCTGCCCGCGTCCGAGCGGCCGCCCGCGCCGCGGACGCCGTCCGGTGGCGAGACCGCGCCGCCGCCGCTACCTTCACGCACGCAGCGCCCGGTCCGCCCGGAGCCCGCGCGCACGCAGCATCCGCCCGCGTGGCCGGCGCAGGAGCCGCGGCCGGCCCAGGACGGGCGGCCGCAGCAGCCACAGCGGCCCGCGGCGCCCGGCCGTCCCCCGCTGCCCCAGCGGCGGAGGCAGCAGAACCTCGTCCCGCAGTTGCGGGAAGATAGGGCTGCGCGGCAGGAACGGGAGGAGACCCGGCAGGACACGCCGGAGCTCGCCCGCGATCGGCTGGCGGCGTTCCAGCAGGGCACGCGGCGCGCGCGTGAGCAGGAGGAACCCGGTATCGACGACAGGTACGGAGATCGCGAGTAATGGTCAACTCAGGAGTCAGTGAGCTCGACTGGTTGCTGGACGACCTCGTCAAGCGGGTCGCGGGCGCGGACCGGGCGGTGGTGCTCTCCTCGGACGGGCTGCTCATCGGGCGGTCCGGCAACCTGAGCGAGGCCGACGCCGAACACCTTTCCGCGGTGGCTTCGGCGTTCCAGAGCCTCGCCAGGGGCACCGGGCGGCACTTCGGTGGCGGCAACGTCCGCCAGACCATGGTCGAGATGGACCACGCTTTCCTCTTCGTCACCGCGGCGGGCCGGGGCGCCTGCCTCGCGCTGCTGGCGAGCGAGGACGCGGACATGGGCCTGGTCGCCTACGAGATGAACCTGATGGTCAAGCGGGTCGGCGCGGTGCTCACGTCGGCGCCGCGGACCACGGCGGGGCAGACCGCGTCGCCATGAGCGAAGCTTGCGAGCGAATCATGGATATCATGCGCCAAAAGGGATTGGGCGCTGTCTCGCGGAGCGAGGCGATCGCATGATGATGACGCGGAGGGAAGCCTGGTTCGACGACGAGGCCGGTCCGCTGGTCCGGTCGTACGCGGTCACGGGCGGCCGCACCCGGTCGGACACCCTCGGGCTGGACCTGATCACGCTCGTGGTCGCCCTGCGGACGGCGGCCGAAGTCGCCATGCTGGAACCGGAGTACGCACGGATCCTGACCCTGTGCCAGCGTCCCGTGTCGGTGGCCGAGGTCGCCGCGCGGGTGGACCTGCCGCTGCCGGTGGTCAAGGTGATGCTCAGCGATCTGATCGAACAGAACCTGGTGCTGTTCCGCGCGGCGGCTCCGGCGACCGACACCCCCAACAAACACGTACTGCAGGCGGTTCTCGATGGCATCCGGAAACTCTGATCCCCGGCGATCCCTGACCGCGACGGCGGTCAAGGTGCTGATCGCGGGCGGGTTCGGGGTCGGCAAGACCACCATGGTCGGTTCGGTGAGCGAAGTGCCGCCGCTGCGCACCGAGGAGGTCATCACCGCGGCGTCGGAAGGGGTGGACGACCTCTCCGGGGTCGAGCAGAAGACCACGACCACGGTCGCGCTCGACTTCGGCCGCATCACCATCAACCCGGACCTGATCCTGTACCTGTTCGGGACGCCCGGCCAGGACCGGTTCTGGTTCATGTGGGACGAGCTGGCGGAGGGCGCGCTCGGCGCCGTCGTGCTCGCGGATACGCGTCGGCTCGAAACCTGCTTCGCCGCCGTGGACTTCTTCGAGCGGCGCGGACTGCCGTTCATCGTCGGCGTGAACTGCTTCGACGGCGCCTACCGCTATGGCACCGAGGAGGTCCGTGCCGCGCTCGACCTCGGCCCGGACGTCCCGCTGCTGCTCTGCGACGCTCGCGAGCGCGAGTCCACGAAGCAGGTGCTGACCATCCTGATGGAACACGTCATGGCGCGGTCCGACCTGGCCGCCGCCCAAGCCGGTCTCTGAACCACGCCGCCGAAATGCCGTTAAGGCCACCTTACGGGCGTCAGACGCCTGCAAGGTGGCCTTAACGGCATCGGGCGGGGGATTCAGCGGCGGCGACGGCGCAGGGTGTCGAGCGCGAAGGCGCCGGGGCCGACGGCCGCGATCAGCAGGAAGATCCACGAGTACATCGCGGCGGGCTCGCCCATGTTGTGCAGCGGCAGCAGGCCCTCGGCGGCGTGCACGGTGAAGTACGCGTAGGCCATCGTCCCGGACAGCAGCACCGCGGCCTGCCGGGTGAACAGGCCCGCCAGGATGAACAGCGCGCCGACCGTCTCGATGACCGTCGCCCACCAGCCGGGCCACTGGCCGAGCGGCACCGCGGTGCCGTTGCCGTCGACACCACCGAGCAGCCCGAACCCGACCAGGCCGTGGCAGAGGAACAGGAAGCCCACCACGATCCGGAAGGCGGAGAGGACGGCGGACGCGGGGGCGCTGAGCTGGGTGCGGCGGCGCTCGGTGGTCTCGGCGGTGGCGGTCCGGGCGGTCTTGGCGGAGGGGGCGATCGTGGTCATCTCGGGCCTCTTTCGGTTCGGTCGTCGCCCGGGCTCGGGCTTGCTCTCACCTATGCGTCGAGCGGCGATCGACCGGATCGACATCCGCCGGGAACTTTTTTTCGAACCCGTCTCGCGGGCGTGGCGAGCGGGCCGGAAGACTGGGCCGATGGCAGCCAAACGCAGTGCCGGGCTCCTGCTCTTCCGTCGCCGCGACGGGGAGACGGAAGTCCTCCTCGGACATATGGGCGGGCCGTTCTGGGCGAAGAAGGACGCGGCCGCGTGGTCGCTGCCCAAGGGCGAGCTGGATCCGGACGAGCAGCCCGAGGCGGCGGCGCGTCGCGAGTTCACCGAGGAACTGGGCTTGCCCGCGCCCGAGGGCGAGTACCGGGAACTGGGCGAGGTCAAACAGTCCGGCAAGGTCGTGACGGCGTGGGCGGTGGAGGGCGATCTCGATCCGGCCGACGTCGTGCCGGGGACGTTCGAGCTGGAATGGCCGCCGCGGTCGGGACGGCTCCAGGAGTTCCCCGAGGTCGACCGGGCCGAGTGGTTCACCCTCGACGTGGCAAGGGAAAAGCTCGTCGTGGGTCAGCGGCCGTTCCTCGACCGGCTCACCGCTTTGCTGTGAACAGCTCCAGCACCTCGTCGAGCGGCTTGGCGTCGAAGCCGGGCAGGACAAGGTCGGCGTGGGAGAAGTCGAGTCCGGCGGTGATCGGGTTCGGCACCGCCACACAGGTCATCCCGGCGGCCTTCGCAGCGGAGACGCCGTGGGGTGTGTCCTCGAACGCGATCGCGTCGGCGGCGTCGGCCTCCAGTTCGGCGAGGGCCGCGAGGTAGAGGTCCGGCCGGGGTTTCGCCGCGTGCCGGTCGCCGGTGACGACGGACGTGAACCGCTCGGCCATCCCGAGGCGGTCGAGATGCGTCCGCACCCAGCCCATCGAAGAACTAGACGCGATCCCCAGCCGCAGTCCTTGAGCGGTGGCCACGTCGAGGTAGTCGAGCACGCCTTCGCGTACGCCTTCGGTTTCGAGGCGCGCGAGGATCCGGGTGCGGTTGGCCTGCCGGATGAGGTCCTGATCGTGTTCGCCGACGAGCTCGGTGAGCAGGGCGAACATCGCGGGCGTCGTGGTGTGCGTGCCGATGACCTCGTACCACTTCTCGAGCGGAAGTTCGGTGCCGAGCTCGCGAAAGGTGCCCTGCCAGGCCTCCAGTACGGCGGATTCGGTGTCGACGAGGGTGCCGTCGAAGTCGAAGATCAAGGCGCGGAAGGACACTCCCGCACCCTGCCCGACCGACCTCCGCCACAGCAAGTCAGCGGGCGCTGGGCCGGATGGGTGAGAGGCACGCCACAGCCGGGGAAGTCGGGCATTTCGTGCACGGATAGTGCCGAGTCGATCGCGCGGTGCCATGATCGCGAGAAAGATCATCGGCGGTGGATCGGGGGTCGACATGACGGACGACCGGCAGTGGGACATCGTGACCAGCGTCGGCCTGACCGCGCTCGCGGTGGCGTCCGCCCGCGCGGTGGAGACGGCGAGTGGCCATATCGACGATCCGTACGCGGCGTCGTTCGTGCGTGCCGCGAAGCCGCCGGTGCCGCTCCCACTCGAACCCGGCGACGACGCTCTCGTGAGCGACTGGGCGTCCATGGCGGGCTATATGGGCGTACGCACCCGGTTCTTCGACGACTACTTCGCGGCCGCGGACACTCCGCAGGTGGTGATCCTGGCCGCCGGCCTCGACACCCGGGCCTACCGGCTCGACTGGACCGGCCGCGACGTCTTCGAGATCGATCAGCCGCGGGTGCTGGAGTTCAAGCAGCAAGTCCTCGACGCACAGGGTGCCGTGCCCGCCTGCCGCCGTCGGGCCGTCGCGGTCGACCTCCGCGAGGACTGGCCCCGCGCGTTGCTGGGCGCGGGTTTCCAGCCGGGCCGCCCGACGGCGTGGCTCGCCGAAGGATTACTGCCGTACCTGCCGCCCGAGGCCGAGGAAAAACTCTTCGGGGAGATCGTGAAGCTGTCCGCGCCGGGCAGCCACGTCGCCACCGAACGACTGCCCGAATCCGCTTTCCCGGACTCGCTGGACGCGCCGTTCCGCCAGGCCAGCCTGGACATGGGGATCGACATCGAAACCCTGTGGAACCGCGCCCCGCGCCGGAACCCTAACGAGTGGCTCGGCGCGCAGGGCTGGGAGGTCGACGTCGAGCAGGCGAGCGAGGCGTTCGCGCGGTACGGCAGGGAGATGTATCCCGGCACCGAGTCGTTCCTCGGCCAGGCCCAGCTCGTCAAGGCACACTTACCCAGCTGACTCGGCGACCGGTCACTGGGCGAAGAAGTCGGCGAGGACCGGGGCGAGGACCTTGGTCTTCACCAGGTGCGTCTGGCCGTCCAGCGTGCGGACGGTGGTCCCGAGCTGCGTGGCCAGCGCGGCGACGCCGTTGCGCATCCACTGTGGGCTCTTTCCGCCGTCGGACACCAGTACCGGCACCGAAATCCCGGACCATCGGCCTTCGGGCAGCGGGCGCCCGGCCTGGTTGCCGTCCATGATCTCGGCGTCGTAGCGCAGGGTGTGCGCGACGCGCTTGAGCTTCGGCCACGCGGGCATCAGGCGCATCATCGTGACCATCAGGCCGGGCAGGCCGACGGCCTCGGTCATGAACATCTTGATCGCGTCGCCGGGGCGGCCGTTCTCGACCGCCGCCGCGGCCCGGTCCGGGTAGTCGGCGGGCACAGGGGGCCGGGTGCTGTCGATGACGAACGGCGGCTCGTAGACCGCGAGTTTCCGCACGGCCAGGCCGCGGTGCGCGGCTTCGAGGGCGAGCGCGGCGCCGGAGGAGATGCCGTACAGCGAGACCGCGCCGCCCGCTTCCTTGATCACCGCCGCCAGGTCTTCGATTTCGCGGTCGACCGAATACGGCGCGGTGTCGGTGCTTTCGCCGCGTCCGCGCCGATCGTAGGTGTACACGGTGAAGCGGTCGGCCAGCGCTGCGGCGAGCGCTTCGTTGGGGCCTTGGCCGCGGTAGCACATCGCGCCGTCGACCAGGACGAGCGCGGGGCCCTGCCCGACGCGGCTGTAGGCGATGGTCGTGCCGTCGGCGGAAACCACGGTGTTCATGACGTCTGTTCCGTTCTGTGGGGTCGCTGTCGACGACTACGTTCGCACCGAACTATCGAGCTGTCAAGACAAAAAAATTTGTCGGCGGTGCGGATCGACGCCACATCAAGGGAAAGTGCAGGTCAGGCGCTACGGCGCAGGGTGAGGAGGGTGATCTCGCTGGGCGCGAAGACCCGGAACGGCGGGCCCCAGAAGCCGGTGCCCCGGCTGTTGTAGAGCTGGGTGCGTTCGCCGTGGCGGCTCAGCCCGCCCAGCGTCGGCTGGTCGAGCCGCACGAGCAGGTGGAACGGCCAGATCTGGCCGCCGTGTGTGTGCCCGGAGATCTGCAGGTCGATTCCGGCCTCGGCGGCTTGGGCGACCTGCTTCGGCTGGTGGGCGAGCAGCACGACCGGGACATCGGACGGCACGCCGTCGAGCGCGGCGGGCAGGTCCGGGCCGTGGCCGGGCAGCCCGGATCCGGCGCCGGTCGGATCGTCGATCCCGGCGAACAGGATCCGGTCGCCGCCGCGTTCGACCAGCGTGCTCCGGTTGTGCAGGGTGTCCCAGCCAAGCCCGGCCATGTGATCGAGCCAGGCCTGCGCCTCGCCGAAGTACTCGTGGTTGCCGGTGATGTAGAACCGGCCGAGCCCGGCCTGAACGCCGCCGAGCGGGTCGACCTGCTTGCGTCGCCGCGCCACCGAGCCGTCCGCGAGGTCTCCGGCGTGACACACGACGTCGGCGCTCAGTCCGTTGACCATCGCGACGACGCGCTCCGACCACTTCGTCCGGTCCAGCGGCCCGAAATGCGTGTCGGTGACGACCGCGATCCGCAGCCCGTCGATGCCGGGCCCGATCCGCGGGATGACGACGTCGACCTCCTTGACCGGCGGGACCCGCATGGCCGCGCGGTTGCCCGCGACGAGCAGCACGACGGCGACGGCCGCGGTCACCACGGCGACCGTCCGCGCCGGATCGTCCACACCGGACAGTGCGAGCACGAGCCGCACCAGCTGGCCCAGCACGCTCCAGGTGAACAGCACCCAGACGACGCCGAGCAGGATG
The DNA here is from genome assembly GCF_042739735.1 of Amycolatopsis sp. NPDC059027. Taxonomy (NCBI): domain Bacteria; kingdom Bacillati; phylum Actinomycetota; class Actinomycetes; order Pseudonocardiales; family Pseudonocardiaceae; genus Amycolatopsis; species Amycolatopsis sp. NPDC059027. Next base: position 43,146 of record NZ_JBHYIK010000014.1, read on the forward strand.
TCACCGGTGCGGGCGGCCGCGTCGAGCTGGCGCGGGCCGTGACCGAGGATCATCAGTGCCGGGAGCGCGAGCAGGGCCGCCGCGAAAACGACGGTGCCGATAGTGAACCCCGCCGCGGACCAGTCCGGGGCGAGCACGAGCGACAGCCAGGGCACGCCGAACAGCAGCAGCGGTGCCAGGATCGGCACGACCACCCGGAGATAACGACCCATCGCACTGCCTGCTTTCCACTGAACCGGATGTACCCAGCGTAGTCGAAAAGCGGAGATGGTTCGTCCGGGTCAGTCCCAGGCCTCGGGCAGCCGCTCCACCGTGTAACCGACGCGGCTGGTCGTGCCGCGCGGGTCGGTCAGCTCGACCCGCCAGCCGTCGGCGAACTGGTCGACGCCCTCGATCATCGGGATCGTGCCGCTCAGCACCACGGTGCCCGGCCGCAGCAACCCGTGCTCGCGCAGCTGCTCCACCCAGTACGACGGCGGGAGCAGCTGGGCGAGCGTGCCGTCCTGGACGAGCTGTTCGTCGTTCTGGTCGGCGCTGCCGTGGCGGACCCAGGCCTTGAGCGTGAACGTGTCCAGCTCGTCGGCGATGTCCGCCAGCGGCCACGCGAAGTCGCCCAGCAGGTCCGGAGCGGACTGCTTGCTCCACGCCACGCCGTGGACTTCGAGCGCCCGGTCGGTGTGGTCGCAGGCCACGGTCAGCAGCAGATCGTCGGCGTCCTCCCCGACGACCAGCGCCCATTCCGCCTCGCCCGACGTCCGCGCGTGCGGCACCTGCACGGTCTCGGCCTGGCTGACGAGGTTCGACGACAGCGGGTACAGGGTCGGCACCCGCGTCGGAGCCGGGACGCCGAGCGCGGCGAGCTCGTCGACGTGGTGCTGGACCTGTGCGGTGTCGCGGCCGGCGTATCCGCCGTTCAGCGCGTACCGCACCTCGATCTCGCGCACCGCGCCACCGGGGACGGTGAACCGGACCAGGTTCCGCCGGTCGGCCTTCGGCGTGCTGATCTGGGTTTCGGTCACGTTACTGCCTCCAGGAATTCGGAGCGGGGACTTGCGTAGACACGTTGTATACAGCAAGTATGGGGCAGCCGCCTAGGAGGTTCCAGTTCCATGTCTCATTCCCCACACCCCGAAGCAGCGCAGCCGCGCGCGGAGCGCCGCAGCCTGTACAAGGCCTTCGCGGCAAGCCTCTCCGGCACGTCGCTCGAGTGGTACGACTTCGCCGTCTACAGCTCGGCCGCCGCGCTGGTCTTCGGTGACCTGTTCTTCCCCACCAGCGAGCCGCTGACCGGCACGTTGCAGGCCTTCGGGACCTACGCGGTGGGCTACATTTCCCGGCCGCTCGGCGGCATCGTCTTCGGCAGGCTCGGCGACGTGATCGGCCGCAAGAAGGTGCTGGTCGCGACGCTCCTGCTGATCGGCATCGCGACGTTCGGCATCGGCCTGCTGCCGACGCACGCCTCGGCGGGAGCGCTCGCGCCCGCGTTGCTCGTGCTGCTGCGCTTCGCCCAGGGCGTCGGTGTCGGCGGCGAATGGGGCGGCGCCGTGCTGCTCAGCAGTGAGTTCAGCGAGACGTCGAAGCGTGGTTTCTGGGCTTCGGCCGCTCAGGTCGGTCCGCCGCTGGGCACGTTGCTGGCCAACGGAGTCCTCGCGATTCTCGCCGGTGTCCTGACCCCGGCCCAGTTCCTCGGCTGGGGCTGGCGGATCGCGTTCCTGCTGTCGGCCGTGCTGGTCGCGTTCGGCCTGTGGATCCGCGCCAGTCTCGAGGAAACCCCGGTGTTCCGTGAGCTGTCCGAACGTGGTGAGCGCCCGGCCGCGCCGGTCCGGGAGGTCTTCCGCACGCAGCCCCGCGCGCTGACCGCCGCCGTGCTGTCGCGAGTCGGCCCGGACGTGCTGTACGCGATGTTCGCCGTCTTCGTGCTGACGTACGCGACCAAGACCCTGCACATGAGCCGCGGCGAAGCCGTCACCGCGGTCCTCGTCGGCTCCGCGCTTCAGGTCGGGCTGATTCCCTTGGCGGGCTGGCTTTCCGACGCCTACGGCCGCAAGCGCGTCTACGCGATCGGCACCATCGGCGGCGCCGTGTGGAGCGTCCTGTTCTTCGCGATGGCGCAGGGCGGAATGGTTTCGTTGCTGATCGGCGTGATCGGCGGGTTGTTCTTCCACTCGCTCATGTACGGGCCGCAGGCGGCGTTCGTCTCCGAGCAGTTCCACGCGCGCCTGCGCTACACCGGCAGTTCGCTCGGCTACACCCTGGCCGGTGTCATCGGCGGCGCGATCGCCCCGCTGGCGTTCACCTGGCTGCTCGCCGAGACCGGCTCGGGGTACGTGATCGCGGCGTACATCGCCGTCGCGTGCGTGGTGACGCTTGTCGGGCTCGGCCTCGGCCGCGCGGTGGTCGACGACGTCGACGAGGTGCCGGACCAGCAGGCGACCGCGGCGGGGAAGTGACCCGGTCAGCCCTGCATCAGCATGTTGCCGGTGGCATCGAGGTGGCGTTTGATCGCCGCCTCGGCGCCACCGGCGTCCCCCGCGGCCAGCGCGTCGACGATCTCCTGGTGCTCGGCGAGGACTTCCCGGCGCCGGTCGTCGCTGCGTTCGAGCGCGACGACGCCGAGCAGCACGTGCCGGGCACGCAAGGTCTCGTACAGCCGGGCGAGCACGCTGTTGTCCGCGGCGTCGACGAGCAGCGCGTGGAACTCGCTGTCCAGGTCGATGAAGGCGCGCGCGTCGTCGGCGACCTCCCGCTGCCGCTCGATCAGCTTCGCCATCTCCGCGGCGGGCGCGCGGCCCGCGGCCAGCGACGTCGTGGCCGCCCAGCATTCGATCACGGCGCGGGCCTGCATCAGCTCGGCGATCTGCCTGCCCGGCAACGGCGTGACGAACGCGCCGCGGTGCGGCACCAGCTGGACGAGGTCCTCGGCGGCGAGCATCAGCAGCGCTTCCCGCACCGGAGTGCGCGAAACGCCGACGCTCGTGGCCACCGCCTGCTCGTTGATGAACGTGCCGGACACCGCCGGGTCGGTCAGGACGGTCGACCGCAGGTACTGGTACGCCCGATCCCTGCCCGAACCCCCATCAGAACGCATACCACATGTATACAGGCTGGGAGGCCTCGATGACCGGAAACCCCACCACACTGCGGATCGCCGCCGCCCAGATCGCGGGCGGCACCGACCCGCTGGCGAATCTCGCGGCGATCGAGGACGCCGTCGGGCGGGCGGCGCGGCGCGGCGCGGAACTGGTCGTCCTGCCGGAAGCGGCGATGGCGAGTTTCGCGGCGGATCCGCGTGAAGCGGCGGAACCACTCGACGGCCCGTGGGCGAACAGCGTCCGCAAAATCGCCGCGGCGCACGAAGTCGTTGTCGTGGCCGGGATGTTCGAGCCCGCCCCGGACGGCCGTGTGCACAACACGTTGCTGATCACCGGCAGCGGCCTCGAAACGGCGTACCGGAAGATCCACCTGTACGACGCTTTCGGCTCGCGCGAGTCGGACACCGTCGCCCCGGGCACCGAGCTGGTCCAGGTGGAGCTGCGCGGCGTCCGGATCGGCTTCGCGACCTGTTACGACCTGCGCTTCGCCGACCACTTCACCGCGCTCGGCCGCGCCGGTGCCGAACTCGTCGTCGTCCCGGCGTCGTGGGGCGCCGGGCCCGGCAAGGAAGAGCAGTGGGATCTGCTCACCCGGGCCAGGGCCCATGACGCGCAGGCCTGGCTGCTCGCGTGCGATCAGGCCTGGACACCGCCGTCCGGCACCGATCCGCTCGGCGTCGGCCGGTCCGTGCTCGCCGATCCGCTGGGCGCGGTGCACACCCGGCTGGGCGGTGGCCCCGGCCTGCTCGCCGCCGAGATCGACGTCGAAACCGTGCGCGCGGTCCGGCAGCGGGTCCCGGTCCTTGGCTAGCTCGCCTTGCTTTCCCGCCAGTTCGCGACCGCCTCCTCGACGTCGACCATCGCGACGGCGAGGGGCGGTCCGAGCTGGGGCTCCCGGTAGGCCTTGAGGATACGGGCGTTGAGGTCTTCGACGATCTCGCGGACGCGTTTCTCGGTGCGCTCCTTGGCGAGTTTCGCCGGGAGATCCTGGATTTCCTTCGGCAGCGCGAGGGATGGCGGCAGCATGTCGGACGTGTCGAGGTTGCGGTCCCTGACCTGGCGCAGCATCCACTCCGTCGCGGCGTCCCTGCCGGTCCCCTTCGGCAGCGGTTTGCCCGCACCGGGCAGGTTTTCGAAGTCGCCGCGTTGCTCGGCGATGGAGATCTGCTTGTCGACCCAGCTTCCGAACGACGCCCCCGGCGGCTTCCGCTTCGTCATCCCCGTCTCCTCCCGTTCTGGGACTCAGGGTACCGATTTCCGGCCGTGTGAGCCGTATAACGTACGGAAAGCCGTCGGTCGCGTACGATCCCCCGGGGACAGCGGCGGCCGGCGCGAGGAGCTTGAACACAGATGACGGTCGAGCACAACGGCGCCGAGGACATCGACCGCGCGCTGGCACTGCTGTGGCATGTGCGCGAGCAGCATTCCGAACCCGCGCGCGGGCGTCGTCCGCGGCTGGCCGTCGGCCGGATCGTCGAAGTCGCGATCGGCGTCGCGGACGCCGAAGGTCTCGTCGCGGCCTCGATGCACCGCGTGGCCAAGGAACTCGGGGCCGGGACGATGACGCTCTACACCTACGTTCCCGGCAAGGCAGAGCTGCTGGACCTCATGGTCGACCAGGTACTGGCCGAACGCCTCCTGCCCGGCCCAGGCGACGAGCGGCCCGCCGACTGGCGAGCCCAGGTCCTGCTCTACTCCGACCGCACGCGCGAGACCTACCGCCGTCATCCTTGGCTGCGCGAGGCTTCCCGGGTGCGGCCCGCGCTCGGGCCGGGGCATCTGGCAGGGCAGGAGTACCTGCTGTCCACTTTGGACTCCCTCGGCCTCGGGGCCGCCCAGGTCACGGCGGCGGCGGGCGCGCTGGGCACCTACATCGACGCGAACGCCGCGCTGGAGGCGGAAAGCGCGCATCTGGAGCGTGTCACCGGCCAGTCCGACGACGCCTGGTGGGACCAGCGTTCGGTGTTCTGGCACCGGTACTTCCCGGTCGATCGGCACCCCACGATGGCGCGGGTGTGGGAGAACGGCGGCTTCGTGCTGACCGCGGCCGAACAGGCGGCCCAGGCCTACGACTTCGGCCTGAACCGCCTGCTCGACGGCATCGAAGAACTCGTCGCCTGACTCGGCTTCCGGCTCACTTCGCCGACGTCGTCGTGGTGCTGCTCGACGCCGTGGTGCTGCTCGTGCTCGTGGGAGCGGTCGCGGGCGTCGTCGTGGTGCTGCTCGACGGAGGTGTCGCGGGCGGAGTGCTGCTCGACGGAGGTGTCGAGCTGCTCGGCGGCGTGGACGGGGGAGTCGACGGCGGCGTGGTCGGTGGCGTCGTCGGCGAGGTGGTCGGTGTCCCGGTGGGCGGGAGGCTGCTGCCCGGCGGAGTGCTTCCGGGGGTGCCTGGGCCGGGCGGGGGCGGCGGCGTGCTGCCGGGCGGGGCCGGGGGCGGTGCCACGGCGCCAGGAGCGCCTTCGGCGGGGTGGCTCGGCGGGGCGCCGATCGGCACCTCGCTGTCGGGGAGTTGTGCCACGCCGCCCCGGTAGGCGGTGGCCCACGCCATCACGGTGTCCACATAGGACTGCGAGTTGTTGTACCGGCGCACCGCGATCCGCTGGACCTCGATCGAGGACAGGTCGAGATTGCCCGAGCACAGGTAGCGGCCGGCGGCGAGCGTCTCGTCGTAGACGTTGTTCGGATCGGAAACGCCGTCGCCGTTGCCGTCGGAGGCGTAGGCACGCCAGGTCCCGGTGATGAACTGCATCGCACCGACCGCGTGGTCCCACACCGGGTCGCCGGTGAACGCGCCGCCGTCGGAGGCCGGGATCGCGGCGAACCCGCCGGTGCCGTTGAGGGCGGGGCCGAGGATCCGTTCGAGCGTGTTGCCCTTGGCGTCGACGTAGCCACCGCGGGCGTGGTTGGACTCGATGCGGCCGATGCTGGCGAGCAGCTGCCAGTCGATGTGGCAGTTCGGCTGCTCCCTGGCCATGATGTCGGCCGCGTTCTTGTACGCCTTGAGCATGCTGGCGGGGATCCCGAGCGGGCCCGACACCCCGGCGGACCCGGAGGAGGCGTGCGCGCCGGGCGCCATGAGCGGCTCGGGCACCGGGGGCTGGGGCAGGCTGCCATCGACTGCGACGGGCGGCATCACGACGTCCGGTACGCGAGCGGGCGCGGCCTGGTCGGCCGGCTTCTGGCCGTTCGGCGCCTGGTGCGCCACCGGGGAGATCAGGCCGCTCGCGGTGATCGTCGGCAGCACGGCCAGCGCGCCGCCCGCCAGCGCCGCGGCGGTCCGTTGCCGGACCGAACGCGCTTTTCGTGGCCGGTGCTTCGGCATGCTCACACCCCGTTCCTCGAACTCCGTTGTCCTGCCCGGTCACCCGCTCGCCGAGTTACCGGCGGGTATGGGAAAGCTATCCGATCAAAGCAAACTTTGGTGCTTTGCCAAGCGAAAACCGGGGATTTCGACGAAGTTCGTCCGTCTGGCATAAAACCAACGTCGTAAACTTGTCATCTTCACACGGGCTTCACGCACTCTCACTCCTGTTCCCGCCCTCTGTCCATAGTGGACAAGCCGGTGCGTGCCGCGCCGTCCCGGGCCACCTTACGGGTGTCCGGCGCCGGTTGGGTGGCCCGCACGGCAGCCCGCGACGAACCCGAGGTGATCGGCACGTGTCGGCCGGGTGGCGCGTCTGGGGTGGGCGAGGGGCTGAAGGGCACCTTCAGTGCGTCTGGCGCGACGAAGGGCGCCTTCAGTGCATGTCGCCGCCGAGCGCCGGGCGGGGGTGAGCGTCCCGAACGCTCCGTTCGCGACGTTGAGCGTCCTGAACGACGCGTTCGCGACGTCGGGGGTGCCGCCTCGGGGGTGGCTGGGCGCCGAGGGACGCCCTTGGTGCGGTAGATGCACCG
>NZ_JBHYIK010000014.1:50140-55698 GCF_042739735.1 Amycolatopsis sp. NPDC059027
CGGGTGCGGGTGGGGGGGGGGGGCGGGGGGGGGGGGGTGTGGGCGCTGGGGCCCCCTGTGGTGGTGTCGCCCCCCCCCTGGCCCCCCCGCGCCACGTCTGCCGTCGAACGACGCGGCAGGGCAGTGCCGGGCCGCACGAGCGTCCTGAACGACGCGTTCGCGACGTTGAGCGTCCCGAACGGAGCGTTCGCGACGCCGCAGCCGCCACTCAACCGCGCCGCGCGCGAAAACCTGCACCCTCTTTGACGAAAGCTGCACAAAACCGCGATTGACTATGCATAAAGCTGCAACTACGGTGGTGCTTGTTGCGCACTCGACCGGCACGGATGGGGAGTTCATGAGCGGAACCTTCATGGCGGAGGAGATCGCGAGCCAGCCCGCGCGCTGGCGTGCGGCCGCGGCCTTGGCCTCGGACTTCGCCGAAAAGCTGCCCGCCGCGGGGGCCAGGGTGGCGATCGTCGGCTGCGGGACGTCCTGGTTCATCGGCCAGGCCTACGCGGTGCTGCGCGAAAGCGCCGGGCTCGGGGAAACCGACGCGTTCGCGGCGTCGGAGTTCCCCGTCGGCCGGAAGTACGACCACGTCATCGCGCTGTCGAGGTCCGGCACCACGACCGAGGTACTCGGGCTGCTCGCGAAGCTGCGTGGCACCCTTCCGACCACCGCCATCACCGGTGTTCCCGCCGAGATCGCGGCGTCGGTGGACGACGTGGTCGACCTGTCGGCGGCCGATGAGCGTTCGGTGGTCCAGACCCGGTTCGCGACCACCGCGCTGGCGGTGCTGCGCACGCACCTGGGCGAGGACCTCGCCCCGGTGATCGCCCAGGCCGAGCAGGTGCTCGCGCAGCCGGTCGACGACGGGCTGGCGTCGGCCGGTCAGTTCAGCTTTCTCGGCACCGGCTGGTCGGTCGGGATCGCCAACGAGGCGGCGCTGAAGTTCCGCGAGGCCTGCCTGTTCTGGACCGAGTCCTACCCCGCGTGGGAATACCGCCACGGGCCCATCAGCATCAGCGAGCCAGGACGCGTGACCTGGATGTTCGGTCAGGCGCCCGATGGGCTCGCCGCCGACGTCGCCCGTGCGGGCGGCCGGTTCGAGGAGAGCGGTCTCGACCCGCTCGCCGACCTCGTCCGCGCGCAGCTCGTCGCGGGGGAGATCGCCCGGCGCAAGGGCCTCGATCCGGACAATCCTCGCAGCCTCACCCGTTCCGTCGTGCTCACCTGAGCCATGCCCCGATTGGTCGCGGCGCTCGACGTCGGCGGTACCAGCGTGAAGGCCGCGGTGTACGAGCCGGTGCCGGGCGGTCTGCGGCAGGTCACCGGCCTGCGGCGGCCGACGGCACGCGGCGGTGACCCGGCGACGGCGGTCGCCGATCAGGCGGGGAAGCTGATCGGCGAGCTGGCGGAGTCGGTGGGGCCGCTCGCCGCGGCCGGGGTCGTGGTCCCGGGCATCGTCGACGAACGTGCCGGGGTCGCGCGGTTTTCGGCCAACCTCGGCTGGCGGGACGCGCCCCTGCGCGAGTTGCTCGCCGACCGCGCCGACGTCCCGCTCGCGTTCGGCCACGACGTCACCGCCGGCGGGCTCGCGGAGTACCGGATCGGCGCCGCGCGGGGGTTCACCGACGCGGCGTTCGTCCCCGTCGGCACCGGGATCGCCGCCGCGCTGATCCTCGGCGGCCGTCCGCATCGCGCGGGCGGCCGCGCCGGGGAGCTGGGGCATCTCGACGTCGGGCACGACCTGTTGTGCGGGTGCGGTGCCACCGGCTGTCTCGAAGCGGTCGCGTCCGCGGCCGCGCTGGCGCGGCGCTACACCGAACGCTCCGGCCGCCCTGTCGACGGCGCGCGGGAGGTGGTTGCCGCCGCCGGAAACGGAGATCCGGACGCGGTGGCGGTACTGGACGACGCGGTCGCGGCGCTTGGCGACGGCCTGCGGCAGTTGGTCACCCTGCTCGCGCCCGAGGTCGTCGTCTTCGGCGGCGGGCTGTTCGGCGCGGGCGACGGGCTGCTGGAGCGCGTCCGCCGCCGCACCGCCGCACGGCTCACCTTCCAGCGAATGCCGGAACTCCGCCGCGCGGAGCTCGGCGACGAGGCGGGCTGCCTCGGCGCGGGCCTGCTCGCGGCCGACCTCGTGGGAGCAGCACCGTGATCCTCACCGTGACACCGAACAGCGCCCTCGACGTGACGTACACAGTGGACGGTCTACGTCCGGACTCCGTGCATCGTGTCAGGGAAGTGCGGGCCAGGGCCGGCGGAAAGGGAGTCAACGTCGCGCGGGTGCTGCACACGCTCGGCGAGGACGTCCGCGTGGTGGCAACGGCGGGTGGCGCGACGGGAAGCGCATTCACCGCCGAACTCACCCAGGCAGGGCTTCCGGCCGGCCTCGTCCCGATCGCCGGGGAGACCCGGCGGACGACGACCATATTGTCCACAGTGGACGACACCGTCACGTTGTTCAACGAGCCCGGGACGGAGCTGATCGCCGCCGAGTGGGCGTCCCTTGTGGACACCGTGCGGCGTCATGCCCCGGACGTGCTCGTCTGCTCCGGCAGTCTTCCGCCCGGCGCAGGAGGATATGCCGAGCTGCTCAGCACGGGCGTCCCGGCCGTTCTCGACACTTCCGGTGCCGCGCTGCTCGACGGGCTGAGTGGCAGACCGCGCGTGGTCAAGCCCAATCTGGCCGAGCTGCGCGAGGTCACCGGCCGTGGCGATCCGGTGGCGGCGGCCACGGAACTCCGGAACAGAGGCGCCGAGACCGTGGTCGTCTCGCTGGGCGCGGACGGTCTGCTCGCCGTCACCGAGCACGGCATCTGGCAGGCCACGCCGTCGAAAACGCTGACCGGCAACGCCACCGGCGCCGGAGACGCGGCCGTCGCGGGCATCGCGCTGGGGATCGCCCGTGGCGAGCCGTGGCCCGACGTGCTGCGCCGCTCGGTCGCGTTGTCCGGCGCCGCCGTTCTCGGCCCGCTGGCCGGGGACATCGACCTCGCGCACTACCGGCGTGAACTCGGCGCCGTGGTGGTGCGTGCCCTTCCGAACTGAGGAGTCCCATGCCTTTGGTGTCCGCCGGGGAGATCGTCGGCCCCGCCGTGAAGGACGGCCGCGGCTGCGGTGCCTTCAACGCGATCCAGCTCGAACACGTCACCGCGATCATCGAGGGCGCGAGCCGCGCCGGAACGCCGGTGATCGTGCAGTTGAGCCAGAACGCGGTCCGCTACCACGGTGCGCTCGCGCCGATCGGCAGTGCCGCGCTCGCCGCCGCACGGGCCGCCGACATCGGCGTCGCCGTCCACCTCGACCACGCCGAGTCGCCGGAACTGGTCCGCGAGGCCGTCGAACTGGGCTTCGGCTCGGTGATGTTCGACGCGTCCACAATGGACTACCAGGACAACCTCGCGGCGACGCGGGACATCGCGGCCTACTGCCATGACCACGGTGTCTGGGTCGAGGCCGAGCTGGGCGAGGTCGGCGGTAAGGACGGTGTGCACGCGCCCGGCGCGCGGACGGATCCGGACGAGGCCGCCGAGTTCGTCGCGGTCACCGGGGTGGACGCGTTGGCGGTCGCCGTCGGCAGCTCGCACGCGATGCTGACCAGGGACGCCTCGCTCGACCTCGAACTGATCGCCCGGCTGCGCGAGCGGGTGCCGGTGCCGTTGGTGTTGCACGGTTCGTCCGGGGTCCCCGACGACGGCCTCGCCGCGGCGGTGCGTGCCGGGATGACGAAGATCAATATCGCGACACAGCTCAACAAGGTGTTCACCGCCGCGGCGGTGGCGTACTGGCGTGACCATCCGGAGCGGGTCGATCCCCGTAAGTATCTGGGCGCGGGGCGGGACGCGGTGGCGCGTGAGGTCGAGCGGTTGCTGGCCGTGCTCGCGCCGGGTCACGAGGAGGTCGCGAAATGACGATTGTGCAGTCTTTCCTGGGGCAAGTTGTTGACAGCTGCGTGAAACCGAACAAAACTGCGCGCTAACGCGCAAGAAGTGCGCGATAGCTGACTCTCTGATCGGGTGGTGGCCATGCGGATGGCACGGGGCAGGTCCGGGAAAGTACTCACGTTGACGACAGGCGCCGTGCTCACCATGGCGCTGGCCGGGTGCGGTGGCGGTGACGCGGGATCGGGCGACGGGGGCGGGGCGAACGCGCTGCCGGGCGTCGACCAGTACCTCAACGCGCCCTGTCCGGAGGCGGGCACGAAACCGCAGACGGACAAGGAGTTCACCTACTGGGCGATGTGGACCGCCGACGAGCCGCAGGGCAAGGTGCTGCAGAAGGCGTTCAAGTGCTTCACCGAGAAGACCGGCGTCAAGGTCAACGTGCAGTGGCTGGGGCGCAAGGCCTACACCCAGAACATCGCCCCGGCGCTCAACACCGACAACGTGCCGGATCTGTTCGACCAGGACGTCAGCAAGGTCAGCGCCGCGATCGTCTCGGCGGGCGGCACGCAGAGCGTCGACGACGTCTTCGATCTGAAGGTCGGTGAGGGTGACAAGAAGGTCAAGGACGTCCTGACCCGCACCTCCTACGACTTCCCGCAGAACAAGGACAAGGCGGGCAACACCTTCCTCGTGCCGTACGAGATGCTCTCGAACGCCTGGTGGTACAACAAGGCTCAGGCCAAGGACCTCGTCGCACCGAAGACCGTGGACGAGCTGTACGGGCTGTTCGACAAGGCGAAGGCGGACGGCAAGGCCGCGATCGCGCAGGACGGCGACATCCCGTTCTACAACATGTACTTCTTCACCCAGTTCGCCGAGCGCTACGTCGGCGCCGGCGGGGTGGCCAAGGCGGCCGCCGACCCGACCGGCCAGGCGTGGAAGACCGACCCCGGATTCCTCAAGGCCGCCACGGAAACCGCGAAGCTGCCGAAGCACCTCATCGACGGCTGGGACGCGGCGAAGTTCCCGCAGGTGCAGCAGCGCTGGGCCGACGGCGACGCGCGGTTCCTCTACATGGGCACCTGGGCGCCGAGCGAGACCCGCGAGTACCTCGACAAGCAGGGCGCGGGCACGAAGCTGGAGTACGGCTCGTTCCAGTTCCCGATGCCGCCGGGTGCCACGCACGACACGGTCGAGCAGATCCCGATCGGGTTCGCGGTGACCAAGAAGGCCAAGCACGCCGAGGCCGCCAAGGCGTTCATCGCCTACTTCCTCAACAAGGACATCCTGTCCGGCATCCCCGCCGTCGCGGACAACCTGGTGCCCCGTACCGATCTCGCTGTGCCCGACGATCTCAAGCAGGCCAAGGCCGCGCTGGACGACGAGAAGAAGGAGCACGTCCTGCAGTACGACGGCATCGACAGCCTCGCGGGCGGCAAGTGGCAGACCGAGGTCTTCGACCCGGCGGACCTGGCGCTGCTCAAGGGCCAGATCACGCCCGCGCAGTTCATCGACCAGCTCGCCACCAAGGGCGCCGCGTTCTGGAAGAGCCAGGGCTGATGACCGCTGTCGCGGAAGGGGGGGGGGGGGGGGGGCGGGGGGGGCCCCCCCCCCGGGGGGGGCGGCCCCCCCCGCCCCCGCCCGCGGGGGCTGGCGGCCGCGGGGGGGGCGGGGGGGTGGGGGCGCGGT
>NZ_JBHYIK010000014.1:55708-77127 GCF_042739735.1 Amycolatopsis sp. NPDC059027
CGCGGCCTCGTGCGGGTCTTGTTCTTTTGTCTGGTCGCTGTGTTCTGGGGGGGGGGTGGGGTGCGGGCGGCGCGCGCGGCCCCCACCCGGGGTGCCCATCTTTCCCGCAAGCGCAGGCTGTTCTGGCCGTTCTTCGGTCCGGCTCTGGTGCTGTACCTGGCTTTCCTGGTGCTGCCGACCATCGCGACGGTCGTGCTGAGCTTCACCAGCTGGGCCGGCGCCGGGGACACGCCGAAGCCCAACGGCGTCACGAACTACGTGCAGATGTGGGACAACGACTCGTTCCAGTACGCCTTCCGCAACACGCTCGTCTACGTTTTCCTCGGTGGCATCGGCACGTTCGCGGTGGCGTTCCTGTTCACCATGGTGCTGCGGGACATGCGGGGCGGGAAGATCATCCGGGCGATCCTGTTCTTCCCGAACATCGTCGCCCCGGTCGCGCTCGGCATGTTCCTCGGGTTCGTGTTCAAGTACCAGCCGGGCAAACAGGGACTGGCGAACTTCGTGCTGGAGCACCTCGGCGCGGACGCGGCCAAGTTCCTCGCACCGTCCAATGTGACCGGTGTGGTGACGGCGTCGCTGATCTGGGCGAGTTCGGGGTTCTACATCACGATCCTGATGGCCGCGGTCGACCGCATCCCGCCCTATCTCTACGAGGACGCGGACATCGCGGGCGCTTCGCCGTGGCAGAAGTTCCGGAACATCACGCTGCCGATGACCTGGGACGTCGTCGGGGTCGCCGGGGTGCTGTGGACGATCAACGCGCTCAAGATCTTCGAGCTGGTCTTCGTGCTGGCCGGCCCCGGCACCTACGCCCCGCCGAACCAGGCGTGGACGCTGGGAATCTACGTGTTCGACCGGACCTTCGGTTCCAACGCGACGCCGGACTTCGGTGCCGCGTGCGCCTGCGCGGTCGCGATGATCGCCCTGGTATCCGTGCTCGTCGTGCTGTTGCGTCGCCTCATGCGTCGTGACGCGATCCAGTTCTAGGAGCTGTCGTGTCCGTAACCGACACTGCGTCACCGGCGACGTCGACGGCGAAGCCGGTCCGCAAAACGCCCAGGAAACCCCGGCCCGCACCGGGAGCGCGGCGCTGGGGTCCATTGAGGATTCTCGGCTCGGCGATCGTGTGGCTGTTCACCGCGGGGAACCTGCTGGTGCTGTACTGGCTGATCTCGGCCTCGTTCAAGACGCCGGTCGAGATCTTCACCAAGCCGTTCTCCTTGCCGTATCAGTGGTTCCACGTCGGGAAGCCGTTCCGGAACTTCGCCTACGCCTGGAGCAACGCCGGGTTCGGTGACGCGGTGCTGACGACGGTCGTGCTCGTCGGGCTCGCCACCGTGGCCACGGTGGCGGTGTCCGCGCCGGCGGCGTACGCGCTCACCAGGCTCGGGGTACGGGGCTCGGGCGGGATGACGAACTTCGTCGCGATCGGGATGGGCGTGCCGTTTCAGACCGTGATCATCCCGCTTTTCGTGGTCCTGTCCAAAATCCACTTCGACAACCAGTACGGCCTCTTCGTGCTGTACGTCGCCTTGTCGATTCCGTTCACGGTGTTCCTGTTGACCGGGTTCTTCCGGTCGCTGCCCGATGAACTGGAGGAGGCGGCCGCGATCGACGGCGCCTCGCCGACCAGGACGTTCTTCTCGGTGATGTTGCCCTTGGCCCGCGGCGGGCTGATCACCGCGCTGATCCTGAACGCGATCGGGCTGTGGAACGAAACCCTGCTCGCGATCGTGTTCCTCAAGGACCAGGCGCATTTCACGCTGTCGCGCGCCCTGTTCACCTTCTACGGTGCGGCGAGCTACCAGTCCGAGTACGGCGGCCTGATCGCCGGCGTCGCGATCGTGGTGCTTCCGATGCTCGTGCTGTACCTGCTGCTCGCCCGCCGGATCATCACCGGCCTCACGCTCGGCGCCGGAAAGTAAGGAATAACCATGAGTTCCGTGACCTTCTCCGACACCACGCGGTACTACGCGGGGGTGGACCGGCCCGCCGTGGACGGGCTCGATCTCGAAGTGACCGACGGCGAGTTCCTGGTGCTCGTCGGCCCCTCCGGCTGTGGTAAGTCGACGACACTGCGGATGCTGGCCGGGCTGGAGGGCGTCGACCACGGCACCATCCACATCGGCGACCGCGACGTCACCGAGCTGCCGCCCAAGGACAGGGACATCGCGATGGTGTTCCAGAACTACGCGCTCTATCCGCATATGACGGTCGGCGAGAACATCGGCTTCCACCTGAAGATCGCCAAGATGGCCAAGGCGGAGCGGGAAAAGCGGGTGCGCGAGGCGGCGGAGCTGCTCGACCTCACGCCGTACCTCGATCGCAAACCGGCCAAACTTTCCGGCGGACAGCGGCAGCGCGTCGCCATGGGCCGCGCGATCGTGCGCGAGCCCAGTGTGTTCCTGATGGACGAACCACTGTCCAATCTGGACGCGAAGCTGCGGGTGCAGACCCGGACCCAGATCGCCTCGCTGCAACGGCGGCTGGGGATCACCACCATCTACGTCACCCACGACCAGGTCGAGGCCATGACGATGGGGGACCGGGTCGCTGTGCTCAAGGACGGCCTGCTCCAGCAGTGTGACACGCCGATCGGGTTGTTCGCGAAGCCGGCCAACGTGTTCGTCGCGGGGTTCATCGGCTCACCGGCGATGAACCTGCTCGAATCCACTGTGGACAGCGACGGTGTTGTCCTCGGCGGTGCCAAGATTCCCCTGACCCCGGCACAGCGTTCAGCCTTGACGGGCCCGGAGATCGTAGTCGGTGTCCGGCCGGAGGGCTGGGATCTCGGCGAGGCGGGCACGGGAATCGACGCGGTCGTCGAGGTCGTCGAGGAACTCGGCAGCGATCAGTACCTGTACTGCCGCACCACGGGAACGGAGCAGGTCTTCACGGTCCGTACTCCCGGGATGGCACCGTGGCAGCGAGGCGAGAAGCTCGGCCTGGCACCGAAACCCGGCGCGGTGCACCTGTTCGACGCGGCTTCGGGCGATCGGCTTCCCGACGCATGAGCGATGCTTGCGAGCGAATCATGGATATCATGCGCCAAAAGGAATTCAACACTGTCTCGCGGAGCGAGGCGATCGCATGACCAGCCTTTATCACACCGAGCTGGTTCTCCCCGCCGCGCTGCTCGGGGAAGAAAATCCGTTGCCGCCCTTGGTGAAACCCGAGCAGGTCCAGCAGGTCGCGAACCTGGACGAACTGCCCGCGGATCTCGCCGAAGGGCTGGGCTATGGGCGGCTGGACACCGTGCTGCCGTGCCGGCTGCAGGACGGGTACAGCAGGGAACGGCCGACGCGGTCGTTGCCCGCGTTGGTGCTGGAGAACACGCGGCTGCGCGCGACGGTGCTTCCTTCACTCGGCGGGCGGCTGTATTCGCTGTATCACAAGCCTTCCCGGCGTGAACTGCTTTACCGGAATCCCGTTTTCCAGCCTGCCAACCTTGCGTTGCGGGATGCCTGGTTCGCGGGCGGCGTCGAATGGAACCTCGGCAGCACCGGGCACACCACGCTGACCTGCGCGCCGATGTTCGCGGCCGAAGCAGCCGGTCCCGACGGCAGTCCGATACTGCGGCTGTGGGAGTGGGAGCGGACGAGGGACCTGCCGTACCAGCTGGACTTCTGGTTGCCGGACGAGTCCGACTTCCTGCTCGTCGGAGTGCGGATCCGCAATCCGCACGCGCACGACGTCCCGGTGTACTGGTGGTCGAACATCGCGGTCACCCGCACCGAACGCGGCCGCGTACTGGTGCCCGCGAAACAGGCCTGGCACTACGGTTACGGCGGACGGCTCGACCTCGTCGAGGTCCCCGGTGACGACCTGACGTATCCCGCGCGGCACCGGAACGCGGCGGACTACTTCTTCGAGATCCCGGCGGAGTCCCGCCGGTGGATCGCGGCGGTGGACGGCGACGGCGCGGGCATGGCACAGGTGTCCACGGACCGGCTGCGCGGGCGGAAGCTGTTCGTGTGGGGCGAATCCGCGGGCGGGCGCCGATGGCAGGAGTGGCTGGCCCCCGGCGCTCCCGGCTATCTGGAGATCCAGGCCGGGCTCGCGCGTACCCAGCTGGAACATCTGCGCTTACCTGCCGGCGAGAGCTGGGATTGGCTGGAGGCGTACGGTCCTGTCGCCGCCGATCCGTCCGTTGTGCACAGTCGCGAATGGATGTCGGCGACAGACGCGGTGGAACGTATGCTGATCTCCGAGTCCGCTTTGGACGAATACCACGACGCGTGGCGCAAGGTCGCTGACACGGCACCGTCGGTGGTAGTGCACGAAGGCAGTGGCTGGGGCGCGCTCGAACTGCGCCGGATGGCGGCCGAACTGCCGGCTACGCCTTTCCCGGCGTCGTCACTCGGTCCCGAGCAGGAACCTTGGCTGGCGTTGCTGGAGGGTGCCGTACCGGACGGCGATCCGCTGGACGTCCCGGCCGCCACACTGGTCAACCAGGGCTGGGCCCACCGGCTCGAACGGGCGGCGGAAAACTGGGCGGTCTGGTACCACCGCGGTGTCGCCCGATGGGCAGCCGGGGACCACGAAGCCGCGAAACAGGCTTGGAGCTCGTCGGTCTCGGCGGCGGAAAACCCTTGGGCCCTGCGGAATCTGGCGGTCGCGGCGAGAGTCGAAGGCCGGGACGTCGAGTCCGCGCGGTTGTACGTGCGTGCTTTGGCGCTCGCGCCGGAGCTGCTGCCGCTGGCCGTCGAAGCGATCGGCGCGCAGCTCGCGGCGGGCCTGCACGATCGGGCCACCGAGCTGCTGGACTCGCTGTCTCCCGAGGCGCGCGCGGCCGGACGGGTTTGTCTGCTCGAGGCCATGACCCTGCTCGCACAAGGAGATCCCGGCGGAGCGCTGGCGATTTTCGAGGAGGGCTTCGAGATCGCCGGGATCAGGGAGGGCGAGACGTCGCTGTCCGACACGTGGGCCGCCGTGGCGGGGGATCGGCCGTTGCCGGAGCGGTACGACTTCCGGATGTCGGCGCCGGGGTGAGGGGAGCCGGGGCACGGTGACGCGGAAGTACGAACGGCACAGCGGGCTGCTGCGGATCGTGGCCGAACGCGGCCAGGTCGAGGTCGCCGAGCTGGCCGCGGAACTCGCCGTGTCGACAGCCACCGTCCGGCGCGATCTCGACCAGCTCGCCGACCAGCAGCTGCTGACCCGGACACGCGGTGGTGCCGTGGCCGGGGACGTCGCCTATGACCTGCCGCTGCGGTACAAGATGGCGCGTCAGGCCCCGGAGAAGTCGCGGATCGCCCGGGCCGTCGCGGCACTCGTCGAGCCGGGCTGGGTCGTCGGCCTCAACGGCGGCACCACGACGACGGAGATCGCCCGCGCGCTCGCCGCCCGCGGCGATCTTCCCGGCGGCATCACCCTGGTCACGAACGCGCTCAACATCGCCCACGAACTCGCCGTGCGGCACCACATCAAGCTCGTCGTGACCGGTGGTGTCGCGCGGTCGCAGTCGTTCGAGCTCACCGGCCCGCTCGCCACCCGCGTCCTCGGCGAGATCGCCATCGACCTGCTGATCCTCGGCGTCGACGCGCTCGACCCGCGGGCCGGCGCCTTCGCCAACCACGAGGGCGAGGCGAGCATCAATCGCCTCATGGTCGACCGCTCCTCCCGCGTCGTCGCCGCCGCCGATTCCTCGAAACTCGGCCGCCGCGCCTTCGCCGAGATCTGCCCCATCACCGCCATCGACACCGTCGTCACCGACTCGGCCCTTCCCGCCACCCTCGCCACCGCCTTCTCCGCCGCTACGACTGTCCACATTGTCTGACCCCGTTCGGAACGTCGATTGAGCGGTTTGTCTGTTGTGACGCTTGGTGCCGCGACGTCCAAACAGGTGACTGTGTGTCGAATGCTCCGGATGGTCTCTATCCCATAGTTGGTCTTGTTCGGCACTGTTATCGCGGGTTCGTCGGGGGCCCGGCTGCTGGCTGGTTGCTCTTGGCGAGGGGGATCTCGTGAGTGTCGTTGGTGCGCGGGTACGCGCTGCCCTGCTGTCGCTCGCCGTTACCGCCGCCGCGGTGGTGGTGGCTTTGCCGCCCGCGACGGCGTCAGCGGCCACGGTGCCGAACGAGGCGGGTGACGAAGCCACCGCGGTGGCTTTCGCGCGCGCGGGCAGCAAACAGGTTCTGGTGACGTCGAAGACGACCGAGACCTCGGAGACCAGGGCGAACCCGGACGGTTCCTGGACGCTGACGCAGTATGTGCATCCGGTGCGGGTGAAGCAGGGGCCGAAGTGGACACCGATCGACACCACGTTGGTCAAGAAACCCGACGGGACCATCGCCCCGAAGGCCGTCACCGTGGACCTTTCCCTCAACCCTGGTGGTGGCGGATCCGCGGCGGCGCCGATCGTCAAGGCAGGTTCCGCGGGCAAGGAAGTCGGTCTGAAGTGGACCGGAGACTTGCCCGTGCCCGCGTTGTCCGGGAACTCGGCGATCTATCCGGACGTCCTTCCCGGCGTTGATCTCAAGGTCAGCGCCGTTCCGGAGGGATATACCGAAGCGCTGGTGATCAAGACACCGGAAGCCGCCAGAAACCCCGGTCTGCTGAAGGTCCCGTTCGGGCTGTACACGAAGAACACGACGGTCTCGATCGCGGAGGGACAGGGGCGGGGCAAGCCGGCCAACCGGGGCAAGAGTGACGGCTTGACGGTCAAGGACAGCACCGGACGGGTGATGTTCACCGGCGACGCCTCCCGGATGTGGGACTCCTCGGGCGCGGGGTCGCAGGCCGAAGTCCAGTTGGGCAAGGGTGGTGGCCGCAGGGAAGCCACGATGGCGGTCCAGCTCGACGCGGGCAAGGTGCTGATCTCCCCGGACCAGGCTTTTCTCTCCGACCCCGCCACGAAGTACCCCGTTTCGCTGGACCCGGACAACTGGTGCACGTCCTGCGGTATCCAGGCACACGCGGTGGTTCAGTCTGGATTCCCGGAAGCACACAACTACAACGCGACGATCGGCGACCTGAGCGATCTCAAGGCGGGCTACGAGGACTACGACCCGGCGGGCACTTCCCGGTCGTACATCCAGATGGATACCTCGCAGATCGGCGGCACCGAGGTGAAGTCGGCTTCGCTGAACACCACCGTCATCCATACGTACAACTGCTCGGACGCGAAGGACACCGACTTGTGGCTCAGCGGGCCCTTCGACAGCTCCATCACCTGGAACCACCAGCCTGGCTGGAGCTACTACCTGTCTTCGGTCAACGTGGCGAACTGCCATGACGTCCCGAACGTCGTCGGACAGTTCGACGCGACCCACGCGGCGCGTGACGCGGCCGCCGGGCACTGGCCGAACGTGTCGCTGGCACTGGTCGAGGACAACACCGGCGGTGGCCTCGCGACCTGGCGGCGTTTCGACCTCAATCCGTATCTGCAGGTGAACTACAATTCCCGCCCGAACCCGCCGGAGAGTCTCTCGATGCAGCAAGGCGCGCTGCCTTGCACGAGCGGGGAAACCCGGCCGTGGGTGTACACGAAGACACCGCAACTCGCCGGCAATGTGTCCGATCCGGACGGTGGCACCCTGTACACGAAGTTCGCGGTCGCGTTCGGTTCGCTGGGCAACAACGTCTACACCCACGACAACGGCGCAAATCCCGTCGTAGTGGGGACCCCGGGACCGAACGGGCGGGCGACCGCCCAGCTGGCGGCGGTTCCGGACGGATGGATCAACGAAGACGGCGTCTACAACTGGTCGATGCAGGTGACCGATGGCGAACTGTGGTCGAACTGGGTCGGCAACTGTGAGTTCACTGTGGACACAAAGGTGCCCCAAGCTCCCGCGGTGGCCATGACCAACGCCACCGCGCCCGCCGTACAGGGGGATGAAGCGGACTTCAGCGTTTGGGTCGAAATGGCGACCGACGGATTCTTCGACCTCGATCGCTTCATCTACACCACCGATGGCTCCGAGCCACAACCCCAGGGCTCGCCCTCGGTCCCGGCGAGGCAGGGCACCGACGCCAACGGGAAGATGGTCGCCATCGCCGGCCTGAAGACGACCGCGGTCAACGGGAACCAGAACTTCATCAAGGTCAGGGCGGTCAACAAGGCGGGGACACCGGGGCCGGACGCCGTCTGCTTGGTCATCCCCGGTTCGAACCCCGCACTGGACGGGCCCTCGTGCTCCTACCATCTGCAGCCGCTCACCCCCGGAAAGAACCTGGCAGGCGCTTGGGCCGCCGACGAGGCGTCGGGAACCACGCTCGCCGACACCGCGGCCGGTACTCCCGGCAAC
Organism: Amycolatopsis sp. NPDC059027; assembly: GCF_042739735.1. Classification (NCBI taxonomy): domain Bacteria; kingdom Bacillati; phylum Actinomycetota; class Actinomycetes; order Pseudonocardiales; family Pseudonocardiaceae; genus Amycolatopsis; species Amycolatopsis sp. NPDC059027. The sequence goes on from NZ_JBHYIK010000014.1 coordinate 63,964, forward strand.
ACGGGGCTCGCCGTGCATCCGGCGACGACGACCGGAGGAGCCGGTTGGCAGGCCGGGTACAACCACGGCAACAGCTGGACTCACCCGGATACCAACGGTTACAGCGAAGGCACGAAGGGAGCGATGAGCCTCGACGGGGCCAGCGGCTACGCGCAGACCGCGGGACCTGTGGTCGACACGTCGAAGTCGTTCACCTTCGCCGCCTGGGCGAAACTGGCTGACACCAGCCATTCCCAGACAATGATCGCGCAGGACGGTGCCCAGTCCGGTCCGCTCTTCCTGCAGTACAACAAGGAGGACAATGCCTGGGAAATGCGGCTGCCGACCGCCGACGAACCCACACCCGCGGATGTGCGTGCCAAGGCGAGCGGTCCGCCACAGATCGGCGTCTGGACACACTTGGCAGGGGCCTACGACGCGTCGACGCATGTCGCGACGCTGTATGTCGATGGAGTCAAGCAGAGCACGGCGATCGCGCAAGCTTGGGCGGGCAGCGGCGCGGTCGTGTTCGGCGCCGGTAAGTGGGCGGGCAACCGCGCCGACTTCTTCCATGGCCAGATCGACGACGTCCAGGTCTGGCAACGGACACTGTCGGCGCAGGACGTCCACGATCTCGCCAACGTCGCGGCACCGCTGGCGAACTACGGCCTCGCCGAGGGCTGCGGCCCGGAACTGATGTCGAAGACGTCGAAAGTGCCTTCCCTGCAAGGAGCATGGGCGCTCGGCGAAACCGGAGGCAACAGCGCGAAGGACTCCACCAGCGTCGGCAACACGATCACGATGAGCGGTGGCTACAGCTGGGTCGCCGGCTACGACGGCGGTGCGGTCTATTTCGACGGGGCGACCGGTTGGGGTTCCACCGCCGTGCCGGTGCTGGACACCTCCGGTTCGTACACGGTGTCCACCTGGGTCAAGCCCGACGACCTGGCTGCCACCTATACGGCGCTTTCTCAGAACGGCTCCCGGGTACCCGGATTCCTGTTGCGGTACGCCAAGGACGCCAACCGGTGGGCGTTCGGCGTGAATCCCGCCGACACCGCCGCAGCTCCGGTGTGGGCGACCGGCACCTCGGCACCTCAGCCGGGCGCCTGGACGCTGCTGACCGGCACATTCGACCGGGCGAGCATGCGGATCAGGCTCTTCGTCAACGGGAAACAGGAAGCACAGGCGGAGGTACCCGCCGTTTTCAACGCCCCGGGCGGGTTGGTGCTGGGCACTGAGCAAGGCGGTAGGAACCCGCTCAAGGGGGCTCTCGACGAAACCCGGGTATGGGACCGCGCCCTCACCGCGGACCAGATCGCCGCGATGGGTGGTTCCGCCTACTACGACACCATCGGCCGTGGTACGGCGACCCCGAGCGGTGGAGTCACGCTAGGCACCGAACCCGACGGGGCCGGCAATCCGACCGGATGCGCCGCGCGGTTCACCAATGCGTGGACCGGTCAGCTCGCCGCACCGGCACCGGCGAACCTGCGCACGGACAAGTCGTTCACGGTTGAAGGGTGGGTGCGCCACCAATGGACCGCGGCCGACGCGGCCGCGCAGGGCAGGATCGACCCGGCGGCACGAGCGCTGGTGGGGATGGACGATCCACAGGCGTCGCCGTTCATGCTCGGCTATCGCAGCTGGGCGGACCCCAAGGGCAAATCCCACGGGAAGTGGAGCCTGATCCTCAGCACGAGTGCCCCTGACGGAGACGGCAGCTCGTTCGAGGTCAGCGATGTGGACGTCGTCGACAACACCTGGACGCATCTGGCCGCGACCTACGACGCGAGCAGCAGGACGATGACGCTCTATGTCAACGGCGTACCGCAAAGAGGCATTTTCGCTACGCCGACCGGTAATGGGACAGGGATCACCGCACGGGCAGGAGCCGGCGATCTCCTCATCGGGCGGGGAGTCTGGACCACCCGGCCCACCGATTTCCTCTACGGCGGTATCGCGGGTGTCCGCGTCTATGCCGGAGTCCGCAGTGTCGTGGACATCGGCGGTGACGCCACGAACGACGATCCTCGGTTGCTGTTCACGAGATAGGCGGCTCGGCAAATCGTGACTCCGATAAGGGGAAGAGGGCGGGCAGTGGTTCGTTTCCGGGTCAACAGGCGGGTCAAGATGACGGCGGGTGCCGTCGTGGTGATGATGACCTTCGCGGCCCAACAGGCTGTCGCGATCCCGGCGAAGGCTCACGGATGGCACGATCTTGGCTGGGAGCTTCCCGCCTTGCAGAGGGCGAAGTCCGTTCCCGGGCGGCCTGGCGGGCTCGGCGACCACCCGGAAAAAGTCGCCTCGGCACCGATTCCGGCCGTTGCCTGGCCGGGGAAGGCGACAGCCGAAGTCGAGCTGGCGCCGGTCGCGGCCGGGCAGCGTGTGTCGGCCGCGGCGGTTGCTTCGGTTCCGGTGACCCTCGCCCGCGGCCAGGGCCGGGACCCGAAGACGGGTTCGCTCGCCGCCGACGGCAAGTCGAGTGCGGTGGCGCACGGTCCCGGGCGGGTCAAGATCGAGGCTCTCGACCAGCCGACGTCGGAGCGGGTGGGAATCGCGGGCACCTTGATCCGGCTGGCACCGGTTTCGGGAGACACCGCCGGGCCGCTCGCGGTCGACCTGGACTATCACTCCTTCGCCGGTGCTTACGGAGCGGACTACGGGAGCCGTCTGCGGTTCGTCGAATACCCGGAATGTGTTCTGACCCGGCCCGAGGACGCGCAGTGCCGGGTGAAGAAGCCGGTCGAGTCGGCCAATGACGCGCGCTCACGTCATCTCATCGGGCAAGTCGCATTCGCTCAGGACAACATGGCCCGGCTGGTCGCCGCCGAGGCCGATGACAAGGGTGGCGGTGGGGATTTCAAGGCCACCAGCCTCAAACCCGCGGGTTCCTGGAGTTCGGGTGGGTCGACCGGTGCCTTCACGTACTCCTATCCGGTGACGACCCCGGCCGGCCCGAGCGGCACGGCACCGACGATCAGCTTGAACTATTCCTCGGACGCCGTCGACGGACTGACCTCGGCGACGAACAACCAGGCGTCCGCGATCGGCGACGGCTGGTCGCTGTCCGGTGGTGGTTTCATCGAACGGTCCTACAAGTCGTGTTCCCAGGATCTGGGCGGTAACAACGGCCAAACCAAGAAGGGCGACCTCTGCTGGTTCTCCGACAACGCGACACTGTCGTTCGCCGGAGGCAACGACGCGCTCGTGAAGGACAAGGGCAACGGCAGCTGGCACAGCAAGAAGGACACGGCGTCGAAGATCGAGCGGGTGCTCGGGGCATCGAACGGAGCCAAGGACGGCGAATACTGGAAGCTCACCACCGCCGACGGCACCCAGTACTTCTTCGGCCTGAACCACCTGCCGGGTTGGCAGAGCGGCAAACCGGAGACCCGCTCGACCTGGACCGAGCCGGTCTTCGGCAACAACGACGGAGAACCTTGTCACACCAATGACTTCGTGACGTCGTCCTGCCAGCAGGCCTGGCGCTGGAACCTCGACTATTCCGTCGACACGCACGGCAATGCCACCGCGTACTACTACGACATCGAGAGCAACGCGTACGCGCTCGACGAAAACACCGCCAGCGCGACCTCGTACATGCGAGGGGGATATTTGTCCCGCATCGAATACGGGTTCAACACCCGGGTCGCCGATGTCTATTCCGCCGCGCCCGCCCGGATCGTGTTCGACAGCGCGGAACGGTGCCTGCCGCAAGGTGTCATCACCTGCGACCCGGGGCAGCTGACGAAGGACAATGCCAAATCCTGGCCGGACGTTCCGTACGACCACATCTGCGCTGAAAAAGCGAAGTGCCTGTACGCGTCTCCGACATTCTTCAGCCGCAAGCGCTATGTGAAGATCTCGACCCAGGTCAGCGGCGGGAACGGCTCGTGGAACACGGTGAACGAATGGAGTCTCGGTCAGTCGTTCCCCGCGACCGGTGATGGCGGCAGCCCCTCGATGTGGCTGGACACGATCACGCAGACAGGTCGCGCGGGCGACCCGGTCACCCTGCCGCCGACGACGTTCCATCCGAAGGCGAAGGCCAACCGGGTGGATGCGAACAGCCAGTACACCGCGCTCACGCGCAACCGCATCGACGCGGTCACGAACTCGACCGGTGGTGTGACAGCGATCAATTACGCCGACCCCGAGTGCAAGCCCGGGATCGCCATGCCTGCCTCACCGGAGAGCAACACCCTGGCCTGTTATCCGGCGTACTGGACACCGGGCGGAGCGACCGATCCGGTGCTTGACTGGTTCAACAAATATCCGGTGGTCGACATCACCGATGACGGGAAAACGCAACTTTCCCAGCAGGTTCTCACCCACTACGATTACCTCGGCGGCGCGGCGTGGCATCACGACGACAACCCGCTCACGGATCCGAAGTACCGCACCTGGTCCCAGTTCCGTGGTTACGGCATCGTGAAGACCACTAAAGGCCAGGCGAAGAGTGACCCCTCGGGGCCGCCGACGGTCACGGAGAACCGATACCTCCGCGGGATGGACGGTGACGCGCAGCCCAATGGGGGACATCGCAGTGTCACCGTGCCGACCTACTGGGGTGACAATGTCGCCGACAGCAACCAGTTCGCCGGATTCGCCCGCGAATCGCTGACCTATCTCGATGGCGAGGTCGTCGCCGAAACGGTGAACGATCCGTGGAGCAGCGCTCCAACGGCGACGGACACGGACGGTTTCCAGGCGTTCTACACCGGGACCGCGGCCGCACGAGGGCGAGTATGGATCGCTTCGGCCAAGAAGTGGCGTGTCAGCCGGAAGTCCACCACGTTCGGCGACTACGGATTGGCGGTGGCCGAGGAGAACGACGGTGAGGTGAACGACGCCGTCCCCGACCCGGCACAGGCGACGTGCACGAAGACCGAGTATCACGCCAACACCGGTGTCTGGCTGCTCAACGCGGTTCACCGGGTCACGAAGTTCGGCGGCACCTGTGACGCCGCGCCGAGCGATCGGAACATCATCGCGGACACGAAGAACTCGTTCGACCAGCAGGACTATGCTGCCGTCCCGACGATCGGCGATGTCACCGCCGTCGACGAACTCGACGGCTGGCCGCCGGGCGGCGCCGAGGTTTTCCAGTCCCCGGCCAAAAAGACGGCGTACGACCTCTACGGCAGATCGGTTTCGGTGACCGATCCGCGTGGTCTGACGACCACCACCGTCTACACGCCGGCTACGGGCGGGCCGGTTACCCAGATCGCGACGACGACGCCTCGGATCAGCGAGACCAACGCGACACAGTTCACCTCGACCAAGGTGCTCGACGCCGTCTCCGGCGCGACCCTGGCCGAGATCGACAACAGCGGATTGCGCACGGACGCCGCCTACGACGCGCTCGGCAGGCTCACCGCCGTCTGGACCCCTGGTCATGACCGGTCCGCAGACGCTTCCGCGACGACGCTCTACGAGTATTCCGTCGTCAGTACCGGAATCAGTTCGGTGACGACGAAAACGGCGCAGGCGGACGGAAGTTACGCGGTCACGTACGCGCTGGTCGACGGTTTGGGCCGGACCGTGCAAACCCAGTCGCCTACCCCGTACGACGGCGGAGGGCGGGTGGTCGCGGACACGTACTACGATTCGCAAGGCCGCGCTTACCTGACTCACAGTCCATATTGGAATGGCGACAGCGGGCCCGCCATCACGTTGCTCATCGTGCAGCACAACGCGGTCCCGGGAAGCAAGGCCACGACTTACGACAGCGCGGGACGCAGCGTCGCCGTGGCGTACCTGCACAACGGCGCCGAACAGTGGCGCACCACGACGAAGTACGACGGCGACAGGGTCACCACGATGCCTCCGGCGGGCGGGGTGGCCACGGCGGCGATCACGAACGGGCTTGGCCAGAAGACCCAGCTGTTGCAGTTCAAGGACAGCACACACACCGAACCCGGTGATCCCTCGGATGTCACGTCCTACAGCTACACGCGAGCGGGTCAGCTGGACACGGTCACGGACGCGACCGGCAAGAACAAGTGGACGACGACCTACGACCTGCACTGGCGCAAGGCCGCCTCGACGGATCCGGACACCGGGACGACGACCTACACCTACGACCCGATCGGAAACCTGACCACCACCACGGACGCCAGGCACCGCACGCTGGCGTATACCTACGACAACCTGGGGCGCAAGACCGCCGAACTCGACGGTTCCCCGTCCGGCCCCAAACTGGCCGAATGGACCTACGACACCATGCAGGCGGGCCTGCCGACCGGCTCGACCCGTTATGCGGACGGACGTGCCTACACGACGTCGGTCACCGGCTACGACACGGCAGGCCGGGTGACCTCGACCCGGATCACCATTCCCGGTGCGGAGACCGGACTCGGCGGCACGTACGACTTCACCACCGACTACGACCCGTTGAGCGGCGCGGTCCGGTCGACGACCAGCCCGCAGAAGGGCGGCCTCTCCTACGAACGGATCTTCCACGACTACGGGGCGCTCGGCCAGCCGACCGGGCTGCACGCGTCCGCGGTAGGCGGGCCGAACACCAATCTCGTCTCGCTGACCCAGTACAACGCGCTGGCCCAGGTGCTGAGGACCAACTTCCAGGACCCGAACAGCCCGTACCAGGTTTCGGTGACCAACACCTACGAGGACGGGACCAACCGGCTGAGCGGCACGATCGCGCAGCGAGCCACCTCGGCGAACCACGACGTCACCAACCGTGCCTACACCTACCGGCCCGACGACAACCTGACCCAGATCGCGGACACCCCGCAGGACGCCACGCCGGACATCCAGTGTTTCCGGTACGACTACCTGCAGCGGCTCAGCGACGCCTGGACGCCGTCCCAGGCAGACTGCGGGCCCGGCCCGGCGGCGAACGCTCTCGGCGGTTCCGCTCCGTACTGGACTTCGTGGTCCTTCGACACCAGCGGAAACCGGACCCGCCAGGTACAGCACACCGCCGCGGGCGACACCGGCGCGACGTCGACCTACCCGGACCCGGGGCAACCCCGGCCGCACGCGGCGCAGACCGTGACCACGGCGAGCGGCTCGACGAGCAAGCAGAGCGGCTACACCTACAACGACGCGGGGAGCGTGGCGACGCGAGGGCCGGCGGGAGGCGCGCAGACTTTCGATTACGACGCCGAGGGCCGCCTCTCGTCGGTCACCGAGGCGGACGGCAAGACGAGCACGTACGTCTACGACGCCGACGGAAACCGGCTGATCACCCGCGACCCGAAAGGTCTGACGCTGACAGTCGGCGACCTCGAGCTCCATGTCGCCGCGGGTTCGTCGACGGCCGTGGGTACTCGCTTCTACAGCTACGACAAGCGACCGATCGCCGAACGCAACGCGCTCACCGGCCTCACCTGGCTGCTGGTGGACAAGCAGGGGACCGCGTACGCGACGGTCGACGCGGCCAACCTGGCGGTGCGGAAGCGGTGGCAGGACCCGTACGGGGTGCCCCGCGGTCCGCTTGACTCGACCTGGCCCGACAGCCGCGGATTCCTTGGGGGCTATCAGAACACGACCGGACTCACGCATCTCGGGGCTCGGGAGTACGACCCGGCCGCGGGTGCCTTCACCGCTGCCGACCCGGTGCTCGACACGGACAACCCCGCGCACCTCAACGCCTACACCTACGGATATGGCAACCCGATCGGAAATCCCGACCCCAGTGGTCTCGAACCGATGTTGTCCTCGTGCGCGAACGCGGACGACCGGCTTGCCTGCGCGAACTATGGCTACACCGGGAGCACGGGCAGCGACAGCTTCTACAACGACTACCGGATGTCGTGGGCCTGGAACTGCAACTGGAATCGTTATTGCCTGGCCAAGAACTCCGACGTCACCCGCAAGAACAGCGCGCGCCCGACCCGCGAGCGTGCCGAGTCCGTTTACCGGGAGTACCACCGCGAGGCCATGACCCCGCGGCAGGTTCTCCAACTGGGCTGGGAACTCACCGGTATCCCCGGGATTCTCGACTGCGTCAAGTCACCCGAGTGGTCGTCTTGTCTGTCCGCCGCGGCGGACGTCGCACTGATGGCGGCGCCCTATCTCAAGGGTGGCAAGGCCTTGAAGGACATAGCAAAGCTCGAAAAGCTCCGTGACGGCGCGCGTGTGGGCCATACGGTGGACGATGCGGTGGCGGGCGAAGCCGACGTCGCCGCGATCAGTAAGTTGGGGTGCCCGACCGAGCCGCATAGCTTCACCCCGGACACACCTGTACTGATGGCGGACGGCTCTGCCAAGCCGATCAAGGACGTGAAGGTCGGCGACAAGGTCCTCAACGCCGACCCGGACAGCAAGGTTATGCGGCAGCATGTCGTGACCGCAGTCCACGTCACCGACGATGACCACGACCTGGTCGACCTCGTCCTCGATGGGGCCATCGGTGCGCAGGCCCTGACCACCACTGAACACCACCCGTTCTGGGAGGCCCGCACCCACCACTGGATCGAAGCCGGTGAACTGCGGGCCGGAGATCGACTCGTCGCACCGAGCCAAAAGTATGTCGGTGTCCTCGATGTTCAGCGTCGGGCCGGTCGGAGTCGCACGTACGACCTCACTGTCGACGGAGTGCATACCTATTATGTACTGGCCGGGGCGGTGCCCGTCCTTGTGCACAACACGAATTGCTTCTCCACCACTGCGGGCGAGGCTGTCAAATTCCTTAAACCTACGCAGAAGACGCGCACTTGGGAGCAGGAAGCAGCGCTTGAGCACCTGTCGAACGAAGATTTGCTCAAGGCGATTCACGAACCCGCGGACGGCGACGAAATCCTCGTGCTCCGGGATGGTCGACAGCTGGGTGGGCATCATCGAATCGACGAGCTCAGGCGTAGAGTCGAAGACGGAAGAATCGACCCCAACACACCCCTGCATCTGAAGTGGTACGATTCGGATGCGCATGGTTAGGAGTGGTCATGACCTCAGGTGAGGTGCCGATTCGTCGTCAGACAACGGTGCGGTGGGACGATGCGGACTTCACAGTCCGTGTCGTAACAATGGAAGATCTGATACGCATCCAACGAGATGATGTGGCGAACGGATGGAGCAGGCGCTGGTCATCCGAGGAAGAATTGTCGCGCCAGCTGTCCGCGGGTAGGGAAATGTTTCTTTGCCCCATGGTCAGAAATGGTGGCCCTGAAGGCTCATCCGAATCTTATCGATGCTGGCTTTGGTTCACGCTGGGGACGGGAAACGGCGGTAAAGGTGTAACTCTTCTCGACGTGGGGAAGGATTTGTATAACTCGCTCCCCGAGGTGTCGTCGGCAAGTGATTTGAAGAGAGTCGTCCGAGTGATGTTCGGTGGTGTGACCGAAGGCTGTCAGTTCGAGTCCATTTGGTGACGATTTGAGGTAACCCGTTCCAACTGGGCCCGTGAGCCGAATGGCAAGGATGCTCGCCTGGCTCGTCGAAGGCGAACAGTGGATCGTGCTCGACGGTTCCGTCCTCTTCTCCGCCAGGTCCGACTGGACTCTCCACGTTTCGCCTGGCAAGTGGCCTGAGCCGACAGAGAGGTTCTGCCCACCGGACTCCTGGTTCTCCGAGAAGATTCTCCTCGCGGTCGGCGGGCTGGGGTTCGATCGGTTGCTGGGCTGGGATGAGGCACGCAATGAGGTCGGCGAATTCTGGGGAGTCGACCTGTGGTTCCGAGGCGGAACCCTCGGGGTTCGGGCGGGGGGGGGCGATTACGGCGAGTGGCGGCTGAGGCTGTCATGCGTGGCAGGTGCGTGGATCGATGCGTGAAGATGTTCGATGTTGGCGTTTTTGCTTGACTTTCGTGCACTTGTGAACGCAGGATGGGGCGACGCCGGAGAGGGTCCGGCCGGGGACGTGGGAGCCGTCGTATGCGCCGTCTTGCCTGTCTTGCCGCCTTGTGCGCGGTCGCCGCCGGAGGGGTGGCGGCTCCGGCCGCCGCGGACGATCAGCTGGTCACGCTGCGGTCGGCGAATCTGAAGGTCACTGTCGACCCGAAGTTTCCGCGTGTCGTGGAGTACACCGACGCGCGGAGCGGGGCGAAGCTGTACGGGAACGAGGACAAGATCGGCAAGGTCGTCCTCAACGGGACCGCGTATACGCCGCAGGTGACCAGCCGGAGGGCCGGTGACCACGTCGGCTATCGGCTCGGCTTCCCGGAGTACGGCGGCGTCGTGCTGGACGCGACGATCGGTCTCGAGGGCAGTGAGATCGACTTCAAGATCACGAGGATCCAGGACACCGAGAAGAACCCCGTCAAGTCACTGTCCATTCCGGACCAGAATCTCGTCTCGGTGCGCAGTGACCAGCCGGGTGCCGCGCTCGCCGCGGCCAAGATGTACAACGCCACCACCGGCACCGGCGACACGTTCACGCAGGTCACCAAGGACGCCCCGGCCGAGGCGGCGCCGTCGGGCGCGATGTACGGAATCGTCAACACCGGGCAGCTCGCGGCGTCGATCGAGACGAACTCCGCCTACGACACGCCGTCCGGGCCGACCGCCAAGGACAACGGCCGGATTCGCAAGCAGATCGCGGACAAGGGCGCGTACAAGCGCGCCGGGTTGTGGAGTGGCGACTGGACGTACCGGGCGAACGGGGCGAGCCGCACGGATACGGAACCCTTGCCGTACACCAAGATCGTCGTCACCGGTGACCGCAACGGCGACAAGGCCGTCGACTGGCAGGACGGCGCGATCGCCTTCCGCGACATCATGACCAACCCGCGGGGCTGGCAGCAGGTGGCCCAGCGGCCGATTATGCGCATCCCGTTCAACTTCGCCTCGAACGCCGAGCACCCGTTCACGCAAAGCCTCGACGAGACCAAGCGGGTCGCGCTCAACACCGACGGCCTCGGTCAGTTCGTACTGCTCAAGGGCTACGGTTCCGAGGGACACGACTCCGCGCACCCGGACTACGCGGGTGTCGGCAAGCGCCAGGGCGGCGTGAAGGACCTGAACGCGCTGGTCGAGAACTCGCGCCGGTACAACGCCGACATCGGCGTGCACATCCAGGACACCGAGGAGTACCCGGTGTCGCCCGCGTTCGACCCTGCGATCGCCAACGACGTCAAGAAAGACCTCGGCTGGGACTGGCTCGACCAGAGCTACCACATCAACTACCGCTACGACGGCCAAAGCGGCAAGCGGCTCTCGCGGCTGGAAGCGTTCAAGAAGGAGGTCCCCGGTCTCGACTTCCTTTACGTGGACACGTGGTACGGCGACGGCTACACCTCGGAGAAGTTCGCCCGCGAGATGAACGGCCTCGGCTACGACGTCGCGACCGAGTTCCCGGACAAGTTCGAGCGCCAGAGCGTCTGGAGCCACTGGGCCAACGACGTGCACTACGGCGGCAGCAACTACAAGGGCATCAACAGCCAGATCGTCCGCTTCATCCGCAATCACCAGAAGGACGACTGGATCGCGGGCGATCCGCTGCTCGGCGGCGGCGAACTGAGCGCGTACGAGGGCTGGGTCGGCGGCGCCGGTTATCCCGCGTTCATCGCCAAGACCTTCGGCACCGACCTGCCCACCAAGTATCTCCAGGGCTTCACGATCCAGAAATGGGCACCGCACACGATCGCGTTGTCCGACGGCGTCGGCGTCTCCGACTCGACCGGCACCCGGCAGATCAGCAAGGACGGCCATCTCGTGCTGAACGGCGGCGCGTACCTGCTTCCGTGGAGCCAGCAGGAGGAAACCAAGCTGTACCACTGGAATCCGGCGGGCGGGAGTACGAAGTGGACACTGCCGAAGTCCTGGGGTGCCAAGCGTTCGGTCAAGCTGTACCAGCTCACCGACACCGGACGCCGGTTCGTCAAGGACCTGAACGTCGACGCCACGCGCCAGATCAGCATCGACGCGGTCGCGAAGACGCCGTACGTCGTGTACCCGGCCGATCCCGGGCCGAACGCCGACGCGAATTGGGGTGACAACACCGGCCTGAAGGATCCGTCCTTCTACTCGGGCAACCTCGACGCGTGGAAGGTCACCGGCGACAAGAACAAGACGTCCGTACCCGCGAACGCGGCCGGACAGCGACAGTTGCGCATCGACGGTGGCCAGGGAACCACCGTGTCCCAGCAGGTCGCCGGGCTCACTGGCGGTAAGACCTATACCGCGTCGGTGAACGTCCAGGTGGCGCCGGGGCAACGCAAGGCGAGTCTCACCGTGAGCCCCGCGGGCGGAAAACCCGTTACCCAGTGGACGGACGCCTCGACCGTCAAGAACTACGTCCGCGCCAGCGAGTACGCCGGGACGACCACACAACGGATGAAGGTCGTCTTCGACGTCCCGAGTGGACAGTCGACCGCGACGCTGGCACTGGAGGCGGCGGCCGGGAATCCGGCGGTGTCCTTCGACGACGTCCGCGTCGTCCAAACCGGACGGACGCCGCAGGGCGGGCACTATTTCGCCGAGGACTTCGAACACGTCGACACCGGCTGGGGACCGTTCGTCTACGCCGGGAACGACGGCGCGCCGGACGATCCGCGGACGCACATCGCACAGAAGAACGCGCCGTACACTCAGGCCGGCTGGAACGGGAAGCTCGTCGACGACGTCGTCGGCGACGGCGAGTCGTTGAAATCGCACGAAGAGAACCAAGGCCTGGTGTACCGGACACTGCCGCAGACACTGCGTTTCGAGCCGGGCCACCGCTACCGCGTGTCGTTCACCTACGAGGCGTCGAAAACCGGCGACTACGCCTTCGTGACCGGCGCGGGTACGAGCACGACGTTCGCCGAGGCCCACACGCCGACGACGTTCACCGCGACCGTCGACGGTGGTGCCGACGCCTGGATCGGCGTCGCGAAACTGACCCCGGGAACGCAGAACCAGGACCACGATCTGATCCTGGACAACCTGGTGGTGGACGAGATCGGCTGATCCCATCCGGCGGGTCCTGTGTGGTGCGCTGCGATGAATGCAGCATACTGCTCGAAACAGGGTGTAACAGCGCAGCACAGTGCGCGGAGATCACCCCGCGAGCGGCACCGCAGAGGTAGGGAGCACCGCCGATGGCCCGGCACGAACGGTTGAGCACGCTGCTGGACATGCTCGGGCAGCGGGAGAAGATCGACGTCGAGGACGTGGGGGGCGCCCCGGCAACGTGGGGGGGCCCCCCCCCCCCCGGCCCCCCCCCCCCCCCCCCCCAACCCCCCCCCCCCCCCCCCCCCCCCCGCCCCCCGGGCCCCCCCCCCCCCCCCCCACCACC
>NZ_JBHYIK010000014.1:77137-94696 GCF_042739735.1 Amycolatopsis sp. NPDC059027
CGGTGTGGTGGGCACCCCGCCGGGGGGCCGCCACCCGCGTGTTGGCGCCGGTGTGGGACTGGGGGGGGGCGGGGTTTATATCGCGGGGGGGGGGGGGGCGCCCCCCTCCACCTGGGGGGGGCCCCCACGATCCGGCGGGACCTCGACCACCTCGCCGAACAGCAGCTGCTCACCCGCACCCGCGGCGGCGCGGTCGCCAACGACCTCGCCTACGACCTGCCGCTGCGCTACAAGACCGCCCGGCACGTCCCGGAGAAGCAGCGGATCAGCGCTTCCGCGGCCGCGCTCGCCGAACGGGGCATGGCGGTCGGGCTCAACGGCGGCACCACGACAGCGGGAGTGGCCAGGGCGCTGGCGATGCGGGCCGATCTGGCCAGCCGCGGTGACGCGCCGGGGCTGACCGTGGTGACCAACGCGCTCAACATCGCGCACGAACTCGCCGTGCGGCCCAACGTCAAGATCGTCGTCACCGGCGGCGTCGCGCGGCCGCAGTCGTTCGAGCTGAGCGGCCCGCTCGCCACCCGGGTGCTGTCCGAGCTGACGATGGACCTGCTTTTCCTCGGTGTGGACGCGCTCGACGCCGAAGCCGGCGCTTTCGCCCACCACGAGGGTGAGGCGAGCATCAACCGGCTCATGGTCGAGCGCGCCGAGCGGGTCGTCGCGGTGGCGGACGGGTCGAAGCTCGGCCGCCGCGCCTTCGCCCGGATCTGCGCGACCCACGACGTGCACACGCTGGTCACGGACACCGACGCCGACCCGGCCGCGGTAAGGGCTTTCGAGGCCGCCGGCGTCGAGGTCCTTACCGTCTGAAGTGGCGGGGTAAGGGGCCTTCCCACCCGGGAACGGCGTGATCACCCGATGCCGTGGCCCGTCCCTCAGGGGCAGCCTGAGGGTATGAAACACGACTGGATCTTCGACATGGTGCAGGTGGAAATGGACTACCGCACCGAGGGCAGACTGACCCCGTTCGCCGAACGCAAGGAACGGCACCGCGTCCCGAAGCGGGCGTCGTGGCCGTGGTTCAGAACGCGTCGGCTCCGAGCTTGATCGCCAGGCCGATCCCGGCCAGCGCGATGCCGATCCGCAGGATCTTCGCGGGCAGCCACCGCGCCACCACGGGGCCCAGCCAGGAACCCGCGAGCAGGCCGATCGTCAGCGGGAGCGCGGTGCTCCAGGACACCGGGCCGAAGGCGGCGAACCCGGCCGCCGCCACCACGTCGGTCACGACGAGCAGGAGGTTCTTGAGGGCGTTCACCCGCAGCAGGCTTTCCGGCATGGTGGCCAGCAGCAGGGCCAGCATCACCACTCCGGACGCCGCCGCGAAGTATCCACTGTAGACGGACACGGCGAACGCGCCCGCGGTGACCAGCCACGGCCGGGCTCCGCCTGTCCTGGCTTCGGCGTCCTCGTGGGGCGGACGTCGTACCAGGACGAGCAGGGACGCGGCGCCGACGAGGAACGGGACGACACGTTCGAACACCCCGGGCGGGCTGACGAGCACGAGGGCCGCGCCCGCCGCGCTGCCGAGTACACACGCGACACCCAGTCTTCGCGCGGCACCGAGCTGTCCGGACAGCTCACGCCGTGAACTGGGGACCGCGCCGACGCTGCCGATCGCGAGCGCGACCGTGTTGGTGACGTTGGCGGCGGTCGCGGGCAGGCCGACCGCGAGGAGCGCCGGATAGGAGAACAACGAGGCCAGGCCCGCTATGGTCCCCGACAGTCCGGCGGCTATCCCCGCGACAATGAGCAGGGTGAAGAAGGACGCCGTCATCGTGCGACGTTAACATCGCGAATTCGCTTGACACGTATGGTTTTTCGGCCGGTGATGGCTCGCCTGCCACGGTGCCCCGCGACAGGCGAGCACAACTCAGTGCTGCCAGGTGAGTGGCGCCAGGTAGAGCCCGCCCTGACCCCAGCCCGCGTGCGAGACGTACCAATCGTCGTCGTCCCGGATCACTTCCGCCGCGTGCGAGGCGAAATGCGCCACCAGGTTTTCGTTCTCGAAATGCAGCGGGTCGGTGCTGCGATAGACATCCGTGCCCGCGTAGGCCAGGCGCGGCCCGGTGAACAGGTACCAGTAGCGCCCGTGCCGCACCACGAACGGCGATTCGGTGGGGCCGCCCCAGGTGCCCGTCTCGGGCGAGACGTACGCCGTTTTCCGGTCGCTCCAGTGCCGGAGGTCGTAGCTCGTCCGGTAGAGCACGAGGTGGTGACCGCCGGTGGGCTCGGTGTTGCCGGTGTAGAACAACACCCAGCGTCCGTTGATCCAGATGACGTATGGGTCCCGCGCGTCGTAGCCGTCGGTGAACAGCGAGCCGCCCGGATACCGTGTCCAGTGGAACAGATCCCGCGACGTCGCCACGTTGATCGCGGACTTGGTGTTCTCCTTGCCGCCGCCACAGTAGAACATGTGGTACGTGCCGCCGACGCGGATGACGTGCGGCGCCCACAGATGCGTCTCGCCGTAAGCCGGGTCGACCGTGAGCGCGAACGGTTGTTTCGTCCATGGCCCGTGCAGTTCCGGCGCGGTCGCGTGGGCGAAGACGATCTCATGGTCGGGATCGGCGGGCTCCGCGTGCGTGATGCCGAAGACGTGCCAGGTGCCCCGCCTGTCCTGGATGAACGTGTGATCGTTGAGATACCAGGGTTCCTTCTCGCCCACGCTCGGGTCGTAGATCTTCTCGAAGTTCCCGATCGTGAAGTCGTCCTTCGCCGGGGCGGCTCCGGCCGGGGTGGCACCGTTCGCCGCCATACCGAAGGTGGTACCCAGCGCGAGGCAGCCCAACACCGCCGTCCGTCTGTTCACCTGCATGGTCGTCACTCCCTGGTGAATTCGTCGAGCGTGATGTCCAGCAACTCGCACACCGCCCGCAGCTCGGCCCTGCAGTCGCCGGGAATCGCGTGGATGTGGTTGGCGCCGAACCGGGACAGGAACGTCTCGGCGGGCGCGTCGAGACGGGCGAACGCGTGCGGCCATTCCGGAGTGGACTGCGCGGTGAGCGCGGCCGTGGTGGGTTCGTCGTAGTTCTCGAACTCGCCGAGCATGAGCTGGAGCCGGTACTCGCCGTCCTTGCGGGTGAGCCGCCCCAGCGTCATCCGGCCCGGCGCGGCCACGTGCTCGACCGACGCGCCCCCGGCAGGGAAGAAGAACACCTCCGGGTGGAGCGTCACCTTCGCGAGGTTCTCCGCCGGATCGTCGCTGCGCGCGGCGAACCAGGTGGCGTGCTGCCCGGAGTTGCACAGATCCCAGATGTCGCGATCGGCGTGGTAGTGCCGGACATCGGCGAAGAGCACCGGCGTCCCGGAGAGGTGCTTCATCAGTTGCATGGTCAGCGCGCCGTCCATATCGGCCTCGGTCGCGCACACGTGTGTCTCTTTTGGACCGTTCCAGTCGTACGGGTCGTTCAGGAACGCCTCCGCGACGTCCATCGTCGCGAAGTGGCCGGTGAGCTCCGGTTGTCCCTTGATACCGCTGAAATCGAGATGCCATTCGTCGATGAGCTCGCGCATCGCGAGGTACGAGCCGATCTGCCGTTCCAGCAGTTCGGGGGTGAGCTTCTTGCCGTCGTAGCGCACGGTGGCGTGCTGTTCCAGCCAGTCGCGGGCCTTGGCCTTCTCGGCCGCGTCCGCGGCCTCGGCTCGCCGGACGATCTCCCACTGGTCGATCTCTTCGACGTCGACGCCGAACTTCCGCTGCCACTGATCGGTGTTCGCGACCGCGGTGTTCATGCCCATCGGCCGTCCGCCGATCCGCCCGAACGTCGAGCCGCGCAGCCGCGACACGGCCGACGCGGCGCTCGCGCGCACGCCGATTTCCTCGACCAGTGCGGAATCTTCGGGATCGCCCCACAGCCGGACGTGGGCGCGGCCGATCTGGTCGAGCGCGCCGCCCGCCGCGAGCATGCCGACCATGCCCGGTTGCACCGGATCGGTGTTCGCGACCAGCACCAGCGGACCGCGCAGCGCGCCGGCGGCCAGCATCGTGAAATGCGGGAACGCCCAGACGCAGTAGTGCAGCACGGTGAGATCGACGTTCGCCGCGTCGATCTCGCGGGCGTGCGAGGTGGCGAGGGTGTTGGCCGAAACGGCTGAGGGGGCCCTCACCACCTCGTGCCCCGCGGCGGTGAGGGACGCCACGAGCTTGTCCTCATTGGACCGAATGAAGTCGGCGATGCCGCCGTGGACGTAGTCACGCCCGTCCGAAATGTTGATCACGCCGATGCGTGCCATGTGTCCTCCAAACACTGTGCCGTTCGCTACTAATCCGACCACAGCCACGGCGGAAACGGGTCTATACAAGCAAACCGGCTGCGAACCGTCTCCGCCTCCTTTTGGTCGGCTTAGTAGGCAGAGTGGTCCGCGGTGCCGGTGGGTCAGGTCAGCACCTCCAGCCGGTATTGCGCGGCCGACCAGGCCGGGGCGCCCTTCGCGGGCACGATCCGCACGTCGATCGAGGACCGGCCGCCGGTGACGCCCGCCGGGAGCGCGAAGGTGTCCTCGAGCCAGCGGAGGGTCTTGTTGCCCAGCGGCTGGGTCCAGGTGCCGACCTGTCTCCCGTCGACGAACACGGCGGCCTGCTGGTACGCCGCGTTCTGATCGCCGAGCCGCACCAGCCGCGCCCCCGCGTTGCGCGGGTCCAGCGCCATGGTGAAGCCGACCTCGCCCGTCGCGGCGGTGACGTCGTGCGTCACCGGCACCTTGTACTGGGTTCCTTCGAAACTCGACGTCAGTGTGCCCCGGGTCTCGCCCTCGGCGGTGTAGTCGTGGTCGTCCCGGCTGGTGTCGTTCCCCGCGTCCACCAGGTCGGTCTGGCGCATCCCCGCGTCGGGCTGCCCGTACCAGTACGCGGTGGTGCTGTACTCGGCCGGCTCGTTGTTCGCAGGACCGTGTTCGATGCCGAAGGTCAGCGCCGAGGAGAACGGCACGGCGTCGCCTGCCATCAGGCGGACGGCACCGGTGCAGTCGTAGCGGCAGCCGTCACCGTCCAGTTTGTACGCCGGGTTCCCGGTCAACGGCATCGCGAAGTTCGTGCCGTCGCGGAAATACCAGCCGGATTCGAAGAAGTCCTCCGTCCCGGTGCCGTGCCATTGCGGGCTGCCGACGCCGTCGACGTAGACGCGCTCGTCGCCTTCCAGATAATCCCGCCGGTTGCCGGAGGTGATAAGCCCGGTCATGCTCTGCGTGACGCCGTAGAACACGCCACGTCCGGCGGCCTGCAGGATCGTCCAGTCCGCGCCGTTCTGCGTCAGTCCTTTGTGACTGGTCGCGGTGAAGTAGCCGAGACCGCCGCCGGGCCGCAGACCGGCGTCGACGGCGGGCGTGGGCGCTGCGGTGACCTCGACGGTGGCCTGCGTGATCGGCTGGCCGCTCTGGTTCACCAGCTCGACGACCGCGCCCTGGCGGTAGGGCATCGGCCACCACGCGGTGAGCGCGCCGCCGTCGGTGGCGTCGATCGAGGACAGCATCGTGCGGCCGTCGAACTTGCCGAGCCCGGAGCCGAAGAACTCGCCGAGCGGGGAGTCCACTGTGGTCTTCCCGTCGAAGGTGATCCGCAGCCGGGCGCCGGACAGCACTGCCTGCGAAGCCGCCAGCGTCGCGGGATCACGCTGGTACCGGTAGATCTGGAAGCCGTTCCAGCTCTGCATGGTCAGCTGGTAGCCGTGCGCCTTCTCCTCGCCGGGGTGCTGCGGACCGAGGTCGAGGACGTCGGTGCGCCGCCACTTTCCGTCCACTCGGGAATGCACGTCGTAGCGGAACTCGTTGATGTCGAGGTCCGACGAGACGAAGGTGTTGGTGATGGTCAGCGCCGATTTGCCCGCGGTCAGGCTCGGCGGGAGGTCGAGCACCTGATCCGCCCACACGCCGCGCGGGGTCGGGGCACCGGTCGTCCACCGCCCGGCGGGTTTGCCGTCGACGGACACGTCGGCGACCTGATGGCCGATCGCGGGATCCGGGCGCCGGGTCAGCCGGACGCCGGTGTTGGCCGGGTCGATCGCGACGCGGAACGAGCTGTGCCCGCCGGCGCCGAACGCCCGGCCGTCGTCCCGGACCCGGGGCTCGGAGATCAGCTGGGGCAGCGTCACCCGGAGCTGGCTGATCGTCCCCGGACCGCCGAGTGAGGCGAACTTCGCCGTGCCGCCGTCGGGGATGTCCGCGGTGCCCGAACTCGTCCTCGCCCGGCTCGCGGCGGGTTTCGGATCGCGGATCCCGAAGCCCCGCAAGCGATCCACGACGTCGAGTGCCCGATCACGCGGGTCGAAGGTACGCACTCCCGCCGCGTCGGGGAACTCGCGGTAGGTGACGTGGTAGAAGAGCGGGTTGTGCTGGACGGTGACCCGCATCGAGTGCTGGTACGGCATCGGGACCTTGATCACCGAACCGCCCGAGGTGTCGTCGCCGTTGCCCACCAGCGGCCAGACGAACGGCGCGCCGAGCCGTCCGTCCACAATGTCCTGGAGCGAGGAGTCCAGCACCGCTCGGCCGTCGAGTTCGACCTTGAGCTTGCCGTTGTTGACCATGTTCCCGTAGTCGCGGGTGAACCACATGCTCTCGATCTCACCGGCGCCGGTCTTCTCCGCGATCACACAGCCCTCGGCGGTGATCCGCAGGCAGCTGTACACGCCGCCGAAGCCGTCCTCGTTGCCGCCGGTGCGATCGAAGCTGGAGAACTGCTTGCTCTGCGCACCCGGCCGCAGCGCCGCCATCGCGTCCAGCGAGCGATAGACGTCCCAGCCGATCGGGCCCACCGAAGCAGGCGAAGGCGGCCGGTCGGGCTGCGCGCCGGCCGGTGTGGCGGTGAATCCTACTACGCTCAGTGCTGTCATAGCTGCTATCAGTAGTGATCTGTGGGCGTGACGGGCTCTTCGGGCGCGCATGGCGACACTCCGATCGGTGGGGATGGGGAGGGGTTAGGGGAGGGGCGGGTTGGGATGGGCGGGAATAGAGAGGGGCGGTGGTGCTCTACCGGTGGGGACCGGGGAAAGTCCTAGCTGTTGCCCTTCGCGTAGGCCTCGGCCGCGTTTTCCTTGGTGACCTGCAGGGTTTGCAGCATCTGCGTCTTCGGGAGCTGCTTGCAGTCGATCAAGAGCTGCTTCGCCGACGCGACGGCTTCACGGCCGCCGGTGGGGTAGACGAACGTCGCGGCGAGCCGTCCCGCCTCGACGGCCTTGATTCCGCCGGACGGGATGGGCAGCCCGTCGATCCCGATGAACTTCAGCTTCTGATCGATCCCGGCGGCCTTCGCGGCGAGGTATGCGCCCTCGGCCATCGGGTCGTTCTGCGAGTACACCGCCTGGATCTCGGGGTGGGCCTTGAACACCGCGTCCGCCTGCTGCTGGCCCTTCTCGCGCAGCCAGTCGCCGTCCACTGTGGACACGATGTCGATGTTCTTGCCCTGGATCCCCTGCGCGAAGCCGTCCTGACGTTCCTTCGCCGGGGTCGACCCGGCGAGCCCGCGGATCTCGGCGATCTTCCCGCCCTGCGGCAGGATCTTCTCGGCCATGAACTGTCCGGCCCGCTTGCCGATCTCGACGTTGTCCGCGCCGATCCACTGCGTGTAGCCGTCACCGTCGACCTTCCGGTCGAGCACCAGCACCGGGATTCCCTTGTCGTAGGCCTTCTTCACCACCGCGGTGAGCGGGGTCGCCTCGTTCGGGCTGATGATCAGCAGATCGATCTTCTGCGTCATGAAGTTCTCGACGTCGGCGACCTGTTTGCTGTTGTCCTGCTGGGCATCGGCGAACTTGACGGTGAACTGCGGGACGCTCTTCGCCGCGCGCGTGATGTCGTCGTTCATCTGCTGGCGGTAGGGCTCCGACAGGTTGGCCTGGCTCATCCCGATGACGAAGCTGCCGCCCGCGCCCTTGCAGGCGGCCTGGCTGGGTCCGGTCTGCTTGCCCTGTCCGGAGTTCTCGCTGGTGGTGCCGCAGGCGCTCGCCGTGAGAGCCAGCACGGCCAGCGCGGTGATGGTGAGATGGGTGCGTGCGCGGACGGACATCGGATACCTCCCAGTTTCCGGGCTCACGGTGTGGGCCGGAGTCGTTGCAGGCCCGCGGCGGCCACGATGACGAGGCCCTTGATGAGCAGCTGCACGTTCGGATCGACGCTGTTGAGCGCCAGGATGTTGTTGAGCACGCCGAGCAGCAGCGCGCCGGCGACGGTGCCGACGACCGAACCGCGGCCGCCCTGCAGCGCCGTCCCGCCGACGACGACCGCCGCGATCGCGTCGAGTTCGTAACCGCTGCCGTCGTTGGGGCTGCCCTGGTTGAGCTGTCCGGCGTGGATGATCCCGGCCAGCGCGGACAGCAGCCCGCACAGGCCGAACACCAGCACCTTCACCCGGGTGACCGCGACACCGGAGAGCCGAGCGGCCTTCTCGTTGCCGCCGATCGCGTACAGGTGCCGGGCGAACGCGCTGGTGCGCAGGAAGATGATCGCGAGCGCGGCGACGATCACGAAGATGATCGCGGGGATCGGCACGAGACCGTTGAACGTACGCTCACCGAGCAGCGAGAACGTCACGGGCGCTTCGCCGGGGCCGTCGCCGTACGCGATCGCGACACCCTGGCCGCCGGACCAGATCCGGGCGAGCCCGCGCGCGATCTGCAGCCCCGCCAGCGTCACGATGAACGCCTGGATGCCGAACACCGCCGACGCGATCCCTTGCAGCAGACCGAAAACCAGCCCGGCGAGCAGGACGAGCAGTACGGTCGGGAGGACACCGAAGCCGTCGTGCACCATGAGCACGGCCGAGCCGACCGCGGCGAGCCCGAGCACCGCGCCCACCGACAGGTCGATGCCGCCGATCAGGATCACGAACGTCATCCCGACCGCGATGATCCCGATCTCGGCGGTCGCGCGGACGACGTTGAACAGGTTGTCGCTGGTCAGGAACAACAGTTCGCCGTCGCGGTGCGGGGAGAACACGATCGCGGCCACCAGCACCAGCACCAGGCCGAACAGGCTCTGGAAACGGAAGAGGGTGTCCGCGACGGAGGCGCCGCGGCTCGGCAGGAACTTCGCCGGTTCCGGCCGGATCTCGGTCTGCTGCTCGCTCATGAATCTCCCCCCACGGCAGTCATTTCCTCGCCCATCGCCGCGGCGAGCAGTTCCGCCTCGCCCGCGTCGTGCGTGTCCAGCTCGCGGACACTGCGGCCGTCGTGCAGCACGATCACGCGGTCGCACAGCCCGACCAGCTCGGCGGGCTCCGAGGACGCGAGCAGGACCCCGATCCCGCGCGCCGCCGCCTCCGAAAGCAGCTGGTAGATCTCGGCTTTGGCTCCGACGTCGACACCGCGGGTCGGCTCGTCCAGCAGCAGGAGGCTCGGTTCGGTGAGCAGTGCTCTCCCCAGGACGACCTTCTGCTGGTTGCCCCCGGACAGCGTGTTCACCGGATCGCCGAGCGCGCCGATCTTGATCTTCAGCTCGTCGACGACGCGGCGGACCTCCCCGGACTCCCGGCGCCGGGGCACGTAGCCGCCGACCGCGATTCTGTCCACTATGGACAAGACGGCGTTGGCGCGGATCGAGTGCGGCAGGGCCAGGCCGGAGATCCGGCGGTCCTCGGGCACCATCGCCATGCCCAGCCGCATCGCCTGCCGTGGGCCACGTGGTCGCACCACGCTGTCGCGGACCCGCACTTCGCCGTGCCAGCGGCCCGGGGTGCCCGCGCCGAAGAGCGTCTCCAGCAGTTCGGTGCGTCCCGAACCCAGCAGCCCGCCGAGCCCGACGATCTCGCCGGCGTGCACGCTCAGCGTGATGCCGTTCGGTTCGCGCCTGCCGGGCCGGACGCGGCGTGGCTGGAGCGCGAAATCGTTGAGCCGCAACAGTTCCCGTCCGGTGCGGCCGTGGTCGGTGCGGAACAGGGTCTGCACCGGACGGCCGACCAGTGCCTCGGTCACCTGGGCGACGGTCAGGTCGGCGGTGTCGAAGGCGGCGGCGACGCGGCCGTTGCGCAGGACCGTGGCCCGATCGGCGATCCGGCTGATCTCGTCCATGCGGTGCGAGATGTAGACGACGCCGGCGCCCGCCGCGCGGAGTTCGGTGATCACCGCGAACATCCGGTCCACCTCGGCCGGCGAGAGCGCGGACGTCGGTTCGTCCATGATCAGCACCTTCGCGTCCAGCGCGAGTGCCTTGGCGATCGCGACGAGCTGCTGTTCACCGGTGCGCAGTTCGCCGACGAGCCGCTTCGGATCGAGCGTGATTCCCGTGCGCGACAAGAGGTTTCCGGTCTCGCGGTTCATCCGGCGGATGTCGATCACGCCTGCGCGGGTGCGGAGTTCGCGGCCGAGGAAGATGTTCGCCGCGATCGACAGCCCCGGCACCAGGTCGAGTTCCTGCGGGATCATCGCGATCCCGGCGCGCTGCGCGTCGTGCGGCGAGCCGAAACTCACCGGTGCGCCCTCGATCGCGATAGTGCCGTGGTGATCGGTGACGTCGCCGGACAGGATGCGCATCAGGGTCGACTTGCCCGCCCCGTTCTCCCCGAGCAGGGCGTGGACTTCACCGGCGCGCACCGTCAGGTCGACGTCGTCGCAGGCGCGGGTGCCGCCGTACGCCTTGCTGATGCCGGTCATCGCGACCAGCGGTGCGGTGGGGACGCTCACGGACACCTCCCAAACACCTCACGTCGGCGGGAGGTGACGGGTAATCGATTACTCAAAACGCTAGGTGTGGAGTCCTGACTGTGTCAAGCGTCACTTCGGGCACGTTTGCCCAGGTTGGGCGAAACGGCCCAGCGTTCCTCAGCGGTGGGAGCTGTCGCGGATGAGCAGCTGTGCCCGCATGGTCGTGGTGCTGGTCGTCTTGGTGCCCTCGGTGATCCGCGCCAGGAGGAGCCGCGCGGCGAGCTGGCCGATCGCGCTCGCCGGCTGGGCGACCACGGTCAGCGCCGGATCGATCAACGTCGTCCACGGCGCGTCGTCGAAGGCGACGATCCCGACGTCCCTGCCCGCGTGCAGACCCCGGTCCGCCAGTGCTTGCAGGACGCCGACGGCCATCGTGCTGCTCGACACGAGCAACGCGTCCGGCGGTTCGGGGAGTGACAGCAGGTGTTCGGCCGCTTGACGTCCGGCGATGCCACGGAATTCGCATCGTCGTACCCAGCGGGGCGAGGACTTGGCCTGGGCGGCCCGGATACCGTCGCGGAATCCGGCGAGCCGATCGTCCGCGGTCGTGACCCCGGCGGGGCCCGCGATGCAGCCGATCCGCTCGTAGCCCCGTTCGGCGAGATGCAGTGTCGCCTCCTTGGCGGCTGCCCGGGAGTCGACGAGCACGGCGTCGCAGTCGGCGGAGCGCAGCCGCCGGTCGACGGTGACGATCGGCGTGCGATGGTCGAGCAGCGGCTGGACGTCGCTGTCCGGCGTGGTGGGCGACATGATCACGCCCGCCAGCCGTTCCATGGCCGCGACCTCGACGTACCGGCGTTCCTTCGCCGGGTTCTCGTCGGAGTTGCACAGCATGACCGAGTACCCGGCGGCCTGCGCGGTGTCCTCGACGCCGCGCGCGATCGCGGTGAAGAACGGGTTCTCGACGTCGGAGATGATCAATGCCAGCACGGCGGTTTCGCGGCGGCGCAGGTTGCGCGCGAGGCCATTCGGCGTATAGCTGAGCTCTTCGGCGGCACGGGCCACCCGCTCGGCCAGCGCCGGGTCCACTGTGGACTTTCCGTTCAGCACCCTGGACACTGTCGCGGTGGACACCCCGGCCAGCGCTGCCACGTCGGATATCGTCGCCACCTGCGTCGTCCTCTGCCGTGCATTGACACATCTGAGGCTTTCACCATAGCGTGGTAATCGATTTCCCGAACGTCGGCCGTGGCTGGAGGTCTGATGTCACCGCGCACGGGTCTGTTGCTCGGAGTGGACATCGGGACGTCGAGTTCGAAGGGCGTGCTGGTCGACCCGGCGGGCACGGTGCTCGCCAGGGCGGTCCGCGAGCACACCGTGTCGACGCCGCATCCCGGCTGGGTCGAGCACGACGCGGAAGACGTCTGGTGGCGCGATTTCACCGCGATCACCGGGGAATTGCTGCGCGCGGCCGAGGGGCGCGAGCTGGCCGGCCTCGGGGTCAGCGGGATCGGGCCGTGCCTGCTGCCCGCCGACGAACGGGGTACGCCGCTGCGTCCGGCGATCCTCTACGGCGTCGACACCCGCGCGGTCACCGAGATCGCCGAACTGGACGACGAACTGGGCGCGGCGGACATCGTCGCGCGCGGTGGCTCGCCGCTGACGAGCCAGGCGGTCGGGCCGAAACTGCGCTGGCTCGCCCGGCACGAACCCGACGTCCATCGCCGCGCGAAGATGCTGCTGATGGCGAGTTCGTTCGTGGTGCACCGGCTCACCGGGCGGTACGTGCTGGATCACCATTCGGCCAGCCAGTGCACGCCGATGTACGACCTCGCCGCCGGGGACTGGGCACGGGACTGGGCCGAACGGGTCGCGCCCGGTCTGCCACTGCCGGATCTGTTGTGGCCTGGGGAAATCGCGGGCGAGGTCAGTGCCGAGGCCGCCGAGCGGACCGGCCTGCCTCGTGGGCTGCCGGTCGTCGCGGGCACCGTCGATGCCTGGGCGGAGGCGACGAGCGTCGGTGTTCGCGAACCTGGTGACGTCATGGTCATGTACGGCACCACGATGTTCCTCATTCAGGTGCTGACCGAACCGCGTCCGCATCCGGGGCTGTGGGGGACCCGCGGTGTCACGCCGGGCAGTTTCACGCTCGCCGCCGGGATGGCGACGTCCGGTTCGATCACCGACTGGCTGCGCAAGCTTTTCGGCCGCGACTACGCGGAACTCGTCGCGCAGGCGGCCGAAGTCCCGGCGGGCAGCCGGGGTTTGCTGCTGCTGCCGTACTTCGCGGGGGAGCGCACGCCGCTGTTCGACCCCGACGCGCGGGGCATCTTCGCCGGGCTGACCACCGGGCACGGCACGGCCGAGCTGTACCGGGCGGCGCTGGAGGGCATCGCGTACGGCGTCCGGCACAACTTCGAGGCGATGGAACAGGCCGGGGGCGCGGCCGGGCGGCTGGTCGCGGTCGGCGGCGGGACCACCGGCGGGCTCTGGACCCGCATCGTCTCGGACGTGACCGGGTTGGCGCAGCAGGTGCCCGCCGAGACGATCGGCGCTTGCCTCGGCGATGCATTGCTCGCGGCGGAAGGCGCCGGCGTCGAGGTCGACGCCGCGCGCTGGAACCCGATCGCCTCGACCGTCGAACCCGATCCGGCGCTGACCGCGCGGTACGACGAGTTCTATCGGCATTACCGCGCGCTCTACAACGCGACGGCGGAGACCACGCATTTCCTCGCCGCTCAACAGCGTGCTGCTGAGACGCCGTAGCCTCGGGGCCGCCCGTTTGTCCTTTGTGGATTATGGTGCTCTGAAGGGGTCCTTGAGGGCGTTGAACGCTGTGAAGGCTCCCTTCAGGGCGTTCGGCGGGGTCCGGGAGTGCGTGACTCGCGTGGTGTGTGTTGCTCATGGGGTTCGTCGTGGTGGTGAGCCGTCGCGCGGCAGCGTCGCATGTCGTGAATGCTCCGTTCGGACGATCAACCTGGATCCACCGGTCGCATATGCTCGCGAGGGCGACTTCGCTCGTCACACGTTGCGAGACACCACGAAGGCCCTGAAGGGGACCTTCATAGCATCCAACGCACTAAAGGACCCCTTCACAGCGCAAAAGTCCACAAAGGACAAGGTTGGTGTCGATGGGGAGTCTGGCCGGGTCGGTCTAGCGTTCGCGCCACGCCAGCGGAGACAGCGTTGTGGCGATCTCTGCGACGCGCCGTGCGGTCGCGGTGCTGAGTCCCTTGCAGGCGCTTTCGATCCAGCCGTCTACGCGCTGCGCGCCGATCTCGCGGTACTCCACCGCTTGAAGCAGCATCTCCAGTTTGTCCGCGTCCTTGGCGCACAGTGCTTCCGGCGTGGCGGCGTTCTCGTACTCTTCTACGGCGGCGCGCACGGAGTCGCGTGCTGGTTGTGGGAGCGGCGCGGTCTGGTCATGGGTGACTGCGCGGGGGTCGGGTTTGGTCAGGTATGGCTTGGCGGTGTGCGGCAGGTCGCCGGTTCGCGTCTCTTGAGCGTCATGCCAGATCGCCAGGTACGCGGCTCGTTCGGGGTTGCAGCCTTCTTCGGCGGCCAGGAGCGCCGCAAGCTGCGCGGCTCGCAGGCTGTGCTCGGCGACCGATTCGGGATCACGCACGCCGACTTGCCACCACCCGGCGCGCCGGATGCGCTTGAGCAAGCCCAGCTCGTAGCTGAATGTGGCGATGCCTTCGGCGTGGTCGGTCACGTTTCTCCTTATCGGTCGGCGATGCGCATTGAGGCACCGTAACCCCGGGCTGGGGGCGTCCGCCTTTGGCGAATCGCGAACAGCCGGTCGGCTGGCCCCTGCTCGCCCGGTCGTGTAGCGGCTACCGCTCGGAGGAAGAGCGACTAACGCACAAGTTGTTCGATCTCCTCGACCCGACCCGCTAGCCGTGCGGAGTTCACCCCGGCTGTTGTTGTTCGGGCTCGTTCGATGACATTGCGCGCCGCATCCAATTCGCCCGCTCGGGCGTACGACTCCGCGAGCCATGTTTGATACAGGGCCTTCTCGCGTGCATGGCCCGCGTCATAGTCGTTGATGGCGGCACTCAGCAGCGGCGACACGCTCGCCGGGTCGCCGAGTTCGATCAGGCATCGTGCCGCCATGACGTCGATCTCGTCCCGGGACATCCAGTAAACCCACTCCGGCTCTGGGATGCCCGGCACGCGAGCCGCAAAGGCATTATCGACCGCGTCGAGTGCTCGCCGAGCTGCGTCCCGGTCGCGAGAGCGTGCGCTGGCCCACGCAACGCGCTCCAGAAGCAGCGCCCGCACAACCGGCGAGGCGTCGCGGGCACCAGCTACGGCGCTCTTCGCCAGGAGCGCCGCGTCGGCTGGATTGCCCACGTTTGAGATCTGGTACGACAGTGACGAAAGGAGCTGTCCAGCCAGGACAGTGTCCCCTGCCTCCTGTGCCGCCGAGACACCGCTGAGGTAGGTCTGCTCGGCTTCTACGTAAGCCCCCGCGTCACTCGCAACCCATCCTGCCAACTGCGCCAGTTCGCCAACCACTACGCGGAGCCGCCGTCCGACGGACCCGGGATAGCTTCCGCACCTCACAACCGCCGCCGCCTCGGCCAGCTCGCGCCGCACGAGTGGGATGAGGTCGCCTCCACCCACCGTGTCATCAAGATGGCGAAGCTCCACAACACGACGCTCCAACTCACCGACGAGACTTTCTCCGACGCGTCGGCCGGCCTGCCGGTGCTGTGCCACCGGCGTATCGGCCACAAGCCATTCGTGCGCGACTCGGAGCGGGTCGAGGGCGGGGCCGTACAGTGACTCTACGGAGATGCTCAACGCGCGCGAGTAAGCGGTGACATGGGCGGGCTTGACGGTCCGGGTTCCGCCTTCAAGCTGGCTGAGGTATGGCTTGCTGTAGTGGGTCTTTGCTGCCATAGCGGCCAGGCTGATGCCCGCCGCGTTCCGTGCCGCTTTCAGTCGTTCGCCCAGCCCGCTCACATGACCACCAGTCTGCAAACCCCTGCAAACGGCGACCCTATTCCGATGACGCCGTGTGACGACAAGGCTACCTGAGGGAGAACCAGGGTCGGAAGCGTCTGGAACAAAGGGGCGGTGCGCGGTGAACGTGACGGGAAAGGGCACCGACGGGCTTGAGATCGCGGCGCGCGTGATGGCCGCGCAGCAGCTTCACCAGCAGTTGGCTGCCGAAGCAGAGCGCCAGCAACCTGACCGGGCTGAGGAAAACATCGGCGACCAGCTGGAGCGCCGACCATGAGCGCGCGGATTTATGTCGATCTCGCGCATCTGCATCCGATTGTCGATGGGGTGTGGCATCGGGCGTGGCTCCATCATTTGCCCGCGCCGGGCGAGGTGGTCGCGATGTTGTGTGGTCTCGTTGCCACCGCGGAGTACTGCGACCGTCGGGATCGGGATACGCACGGTGTGCTGCTCCAGTGCTGGGATTGTGAGCGCGAGTACCGCGCGGAGATGGGCTATTCGCCACCGCCGGGTGGTTATCCGCCATCTTCTTCTCACCGGTCGGTCCTTCGACCTGTGCCGCACCCACGCGCGTGATTCGGCTCCGCGCCGACGTACGACGGCGCGGTGAATATCTACTGTGCATGAACGACCAGACGAAACCGGCAAGCATGGGAAGAATTGAACGTGACAAAGCGGCCGAGTGTGCTCGACGAGGTGCCCCGGGAGCTGTTCATCCCGGAGGTGATCTGGGACGACAATCCCGACGGTCACGGTTTCGTGCCGGTCTCGCGGACGACGGACGGGCAACGGTGGTGGGCGCTGGTGAACTCCGGCGGGCCGATCGTGACTCAGGTCGACGACGGACACCCGGTCGGCGGGATCGGGCGGGTGCCGACGAGCTCGAGCAGTCAGCCCTCGCTCGTCGCGATGATGCTCGACGAGCTCGACGTGAAACCAGGTCACCAGGTTCTGGAGATCGGTACCGGCACGGGCTGGAATGCCGCCCTGCTGGGCCATCGGGTCGGCCCGGACGGGCGGGTGGTGTCGGTCGAGGTCGATGGCCAGGTCGCCGATACGGCTCGGGCCGTGCTGGCGGTCACGCCGTATCGGGTGACGGTGATCGAGGGGGACGGCACCGCAGGCTATCGTGCCGGGTCGCCTTATGACCGGGTGATCGCGACCGCGTCGGTGCGGCGAGTGCCCCCGGTGTGGATCGAGCAGACCGCCGAAGGCGGCGTACTGGGCATGCCGTGGGGCACCGACTACTGCAACGGCGCGCTCCTGCGACTCGTCGTCCACGGTGACGGGCAGGCGTCAGGACGGTTCGGGCGCAGCCTGGAATTCATGCGGGTCCGCGGTCAGCGCAACACATTCCTCGACCCGACCGAGGAACAGATCGAGCACGCCGACAAGTCCACGACGACGCTGCGGGGCGGCGACGTGTACGAGCTGGTCGCGTTCGAGCGCGCCGCGTTCACCATCGGCCTGTGTGTGCCCGCCTGTTACCTGACCCACTGGGCGGACACCGACGTCCAATACCGGCACATCGTCGAATTCCACGACACCGCCAGCGGATCCTGGGCCCGCATCGACGCCGACCCACGAGCCGACGCGCTGCCGGTCTGGCAGTTCGGCCCGCGGCGACTGTGGGACGAAGCCCTCACGGCCTACGAATGGTGGCAGCACAACGGCGAACCACAGCCGCAGTCCTACGGGCTGACCGTCGCACCGGACGGCACACAGACGGTATGGCTGGCCAACCCGACCGGTTACAGCTGGGAGATTAAGTAGGCCGAACACCCTCGGTCAGTCGGCGAGGGTTCCGGCGGCGAGGATGAAGGGGACGGCGACGAACAGCCGGTCGGCGCGTTCCCTGGCGACCTGGTCGTTGTACCAGGCACCCTTGCCGCCGATGTTGGCGAGCATCGGCAGGCACGCGGCGTGGGGGGGGGGCCCCCGGGGGGGGGGGATCGGCGAGGTGAGGAGTCTAAGATAGTGAGAGACAAACTAGGGCAGCCACAGCGGCACCCCCCCC
>NZ_JBHYIK010000014.1:94706-121438 GCF_042739735.1 Amycolatopsis sp. NPDC059027
CCCACCCCCGGCCCCCCCCGGCGGGGGGGGGGTCCCCCGGGCCCGGGGGTGTTTCCCCCCCCCCCCCGGCCCGCCTTTGTGGGCCCCCCGCGCCCGCCCGGGGGCGGCGCACCCCCGTCTGGGGGCCCCCTCGACGGTGACGTCTATGAATCCGTTGTCCAGCAACAGGTTCCGGTACTGCCGGGGCACCCAGCGGCTGGGCACGCCGTCCGAGCGGGCGCGGATGATCTCGCGGGTGAGTTCGGGATCGTTCGAGTCGATCATGTACGCGTCCCAGTCCTGGCCGACGAGCACCGCGCGGCCGTTCCTGGCCAGGACCCGGCGCGCCTCGAGAACGGCGGGCTCGGGGTCGTCGAGGTCGTGCAGGACCTTGTCGGCGCGGTAGCCGGTGACCGAACCGTCGTCGAGCGGCAACGCGGTGACGTCGGCGACGTGGAATTCGCACGCGGGCCAGCGTTTGGCGGCGACCTTGAGCATGGCCGTGTCCATGTCCACGCCGATGGCCCGCGCGCCGCGGGCGGCCAGCTCGCCGGCGGCCCGCCCGCTGCCGCAGCCGACGTCGACCACGGTGTCGCCGAGTCCCGGGTAGCTGCGTTCCCGGAGGTCGCGAGCCTGGGGCAGGTCGTCAAAGGCGTCCAGGAGCTTGAGCATCGTCGACATGGTCGTCATTGTGCCGCTTGATGCCGGGCTGGGGCCGATCAGCGAGGTCCCGGTGCGTGCTACCTACGGAAGTCGGGCGTTCCGCACCCTGAACCGGTTCGGCTGATGACAGCGCGCCCGGAGTGAGCTATACAGAGGCATCATGCGTGTTCATGCGCGAAAGGTGCCATAAATGAGCAGACTTGCGCAGTCGCTATGGAGTTTGGCGACAGCTTCGATCCTCGCTTTCGCCCCGACAGCCGCCTACGCCGACCCGGCCGCCGCGCCGTCGGGGCGGCTGGGCGATCTGACGGCGGTCTCGGCGGACGGTCCCGTGGTGACGCTGAAGTCGGGTGCCGCCGCCGTGAAGGTCAGCTTCCCGGCCGAGGCCGCGGTCCGCCTCTGGCTGGCCCCGGACGGGAACTTCACCGACCCGGCGGGAAGCAAGATCGTCCAGCCGCGTGGCGGGCAGCCCGCCACGCCGCGCCGGGTCGACAAGGGCGCGTACTGGGCGATCTCCACCCCGAAGGCGACTTTGCGCGCCTACAAGCACCCGCTGAAGTTCGCTCTGTACGACGGGGCCGACTCGCGGCAGATCTGGGCGGAGTCGGCGCCGTTGTCCTGGGACGGCAAGACCACGACACAGACGCTGGCCCGTGGGGCGGCCGAGCAGTTCGTCGGCGGCGGGGAGCAGAACGGCCGGTTCAGTCACCGCGACCAGACGATCAAGATCTTCGCCGACGACAACTGGAACGACGGCGGGGCCCCGAACTCACAGCCGTTCTACGCCTCCACCGCGGGATACGGCGTGCTGCGCAACACTTTCGCGCCGGGCAGCTACTCGTTCACCGACCCCGTCCGCACCACCCACGACGAAAAGCGTTTCGACGCGGTGTACGTCGTGGGCAACGGGCTCAAGGACGTCGTCTCCGGCTACACGGATCTGGTCGGGAAGCCGTTCCTGCCGCCGATCTACGGGCTGGAGACCGGTGACTCCGACTGCTACCTGCACAACAAGAACCGCGGCGAGCGGCACACCCTCGACGCGCTGAAGGTGGCCGACGGCTACCAGGCCAACGGCATGCCGAACGGCTGGATGCTCGTCAACGACGGCTACGGCTGCGGGTACGAGAACCTGCAGCAGGTCGGCGAGGGGCTGCGCAAGGACAATATGCAACTGGGCCTGTGGACCGAGAACGGGCTGCCGCACCAGGGCGAGGAGGTCAAGGCGGGCGTGCGGGTGCGCAAGCTCGACGTCGCCTGGGTCGGCCCCGGCTACCAGTTCGCGCTCGACGCGTGCGACACCGCGCACAAGGGTATCGAGGACAACAGCGACGCACGGGGTTTCGTGTGGCAGCCGGTCAGCTGGGCGGGCGCGCAGCGCTGCGGCGTGCTGTGGAGCGGGGACCAGTCCGGATCGTACGACTACATCCGCTGGCAGATCCCGACCTACGCGGGCGCGACGACGTCCGGGATCGCCTACAACACCGGCGACATCGACGGCATCTTCGGCGGTAGCCCCCAGACGTACGTGCGGGACCTGCAGTGGAAGACCTTCCTGCCGGTGGCGATGACGATGGACGGCTGGGCGTCCTCGGACAAGCAGCCGTGGCGCCAGGGCGAGCCGTACACCTCGATCAACCGGAAGTACTTGCTGCTCAAGGAAAGGCTGCTGCCCTACACGTACAGCTACTCCGTCGCGGCGCACAACACCGGCGTCGGGCAGGTGCGTCCACTCGCGATGGAGTACCCCGGCGATCCGAATGTGTGGACCGACAAGGCGAAGTACGAATTCCTCTCCGGCACCGACTTCCTCGTCGCACCGGTGTACGAGAAGTCGACCACGCGCAACGGGATCTACCTGCCGAAGGGAACGTGGATCGACTACTGGTCCGGCCGGACCTACACCGGACCCACCACAGTGGACGGCTATGACGCCCCGCTGGACACGCTGCCGTTGTTC
The DNA here is from genome assembly GCF_042739735.1 of Amycolatopsis sp. NPDC059027. Classification (NCBI taxonomy): domain Bacteria; kingdom Bacillati; phylum Actinomycetota; class Actinomycetes; order Pseudonocardiales; family Pseudonocardiaceae; genus Amycolatopsis; species Amycolatopsis sp. NPDC059027. The sequence goes on from NZ_JBHYIK010000014.1 coordinate 97,309, forward strand.
GTCCGTGCGGGTGCCGTCGTGCCGATGTGGGGCGAGGGCACGAAGTCGTGGCAGACACGGGACAAGAGCTCGCTCGACCTCGACGTCTACCCGCAGGGCAAGGGCGGTTTCACGCTCACCGAGGACGACGGCGTGACCCGTGGCTACCAGCGTGGGCAGCAGGCGACGCAACAGTTCACTGTGGACGCTCCAAACTCCGGGCCGGGCACCGTCACGGTGGGCATCGGCGCGAGTTCCGGGTCCTATAACGGGAAACCGGACGCCCGCCGCTACCAGCTCACTGTCCACACAGGATCGAAGCCGGGCGCCGTCCAGGCCGGGAACGGCGTGCTGCGTCAGTACCCCAGCCGCGCCGAACTCGACGCCGCACCTTCGGGCTGGTGGTACGACGCCGCCGATCGCGGCGGTGTCGTGCGGGTGAAGACGGCGCCGATCGCGGCGTCCGAGCGGCAGGACGTCCGGCTGCACGGGTCGAGTGCGGTGGGCGGTTTCTTCCCGGAGGACAACGCGGGCTCGGTGACGCTCTCGGCGCCGCCGCTGGTCGCGCCCGGCTCGTCCGCCCAGGCCACGTTGAGCTTCACCAACGGAACGCCGTTGCCCGTGCGGGACGTGACCTTCTCGGTTTCGGCTCCCGGTGGATTCCGCGCCGACGTCGCGGGTGACCGGCGGCTGGTCATGCCGGGCCAGACCGTCCGGGTCCCGGTGACGCTGGCGCCGGGTACGTCGGCCAAGCCCGACGACTACCAGTTGGTGGGCAGTGTCCGGTACCGGGCCAGACTCGGTGATCATCAGGTTACCGACTCGGCGACGGTCACGGTTCCGTACGCGTCCTTGGGTGCCGCCTACGGGAACACCGGGGTGACGGATGCCGCGCACGCCGCCGCGGGTGACCTCGACGGTGGCGGGAGCAGTTTCCGGGCCGAAGGCCTGGCCGAGTCCGGGCTGAAACCGGGCGCGACCTTCGAGGCCAGGGGTGCCCGGCTCACCTGGCCGGACGCGGGCACCGGCCGCCCGGACAACACTGTCGCTTCAGGACAGACGATTTCGTTGTCCGGCAAGGGTTCCGGCCTCGTCCTGGCCGGGACGGGCACCGGCAAGGCCCAGGGAACGGTGACCGTGCACTACGCCGACGGCACCACGAGTTCCGCCGACCTCGGCTTCCCGAACTGGTGCTGCGCCGATCCCGCGCAGTACGGAGCGTCCACAGTGGCCTCGGTGCTGGGGAAGAACACGCGCGGCGGACCGGCCTATCCGACCACGCCGTATCGGGTGTTCGCCAACACCGTGCCGGTGACCGCGGGGAAGGAGGTCGTCGCGGTCACCTTGCCCAGCAACTCCGCGATGCACGTCTTCGCACTGGGCGTAGCCTGACCGGAGACCCGGGACAGTGCCTGGCCCGCGCTGCCAGGCACTGTCCCGTTGTCGTGTGGCTAGGTTGAAGACGGAGCCCACCGGCTGAGGAACGGGTCCGCGAGCGCGGTGAGCGGTCCGCAGAGTGTCTGGCCGTTGCGCGCGAACAGCTCGTCGCGCGAGTCGAACCGCCCCAGATCCGTGAGCACGGTCGCGGACAGGTCGCAGGCGGAAGGATTTCCGGGTGTGCAGGTGAGCCCGTCCCAGTCCACCGCGGTGCGGGCGACCGCGTCGAACAAGGTCTCGGCGCCGGTGTTGGTGAACGCGGCGGGGGTGGCCGACGCGGTGATGTCTCCGAAGAGTTCACCGACGGGGAGCCATTCCCGCGTGACGCGGAATTCCGGCCATGCCAGCAGAACACGCGACGGGACCAGATACCTCAGGCGAGGGAACCGCGGATACCAGAACCGCCCGTCGACGACGAGACCACGTACGCGGGTGGGAATTCCTTTGCTGCGCGCGACTCCCTCGAGAATCGCCAGGCGCTGACTGCATGAGCCTCGTCCCCGGCGCAAGGTGCGCGAGATCGGCTGCCTGTCGTTCACCGCGTACACCGGCCGGACCGACTCCGTGATGAGGCGGTGTGCCGTGCGCAGCCCGGTGAGCTGGTCGCCCTCGGCCCGCTCCGCGAGCGATCGGACCAGCGGATGATGCCAGTCGAGGATCGGCGTGGGATCGGCGCTGCCCATGGCGGCCTCGGCGGTGTCCACCGCGCGGCGGCGATACCACCACGGGGTCACGAGCACGTTCGCCATGATGCCAGTATGCCCGCGTGATCAGGGCTGATCGAGCTGGGCCACCAGCTTCCGCGGGGCGATCATGCGGTAGGCCTCGACGATGAACTCTCGCGCTTCCGTCCAGTCCACCGGGACGTCCAGATAGACACCCAGCCAGTCCCGTCCGCCGAAGGGCGGCCGGAAGAACCTCCCGGGCTGCTCGGCGACCAGCGCTTCGGTTTCGCCCGGCGGTGACGGGCACCAGAAGCCCACCCGGCCGGCGGGCTTGCGCTCGGAGAAGGTGACCAGTGCCTTCCCACGGACTGCCCAGGCGGGTTCGCCATGGTTGAGGCGCTCGGTGACCTCGGGCAGGGACAGGCACAGCTCCCGCAGTCGTCGCACCGGATCGTCGGCCATACGCCCCATTGTGCCCCGGATCTCAGGGGAGCGCGGCGGACCAGTGCTGGATGGCGCGTTCGGCGAAGAACCGGATGAGCCGCAGATCGGCGCCCAGGTCGCGGGCTTCGCGGCTGTAGGGCCTGATGGCCTCTGCCCGGTCGCGACCACCTTGCCCGATCCGGCACCGGATCCGGTACACCCGCTTCACCACATCGGGCCGGTAGTCCAGCCCTGGCACCGGATGGGTGTCGGTGTCCGCGCGGAGCACCGGGACATCCCGGATGAGCCCGTCGTCGGACAGACCGGTCAGCAAGTCGTTGCCCCGCAGGAAACCGGCGATCTGTGACGGCGTGATCGCGAGACCGGCGATGGCGTGCAACCGGTCCACTTCGGACCGTACCTTGCCGCCCACCGCCGCGGCGGCCCTTGGCATGAAGTACTCCAGCACCTGGTAGTACTTCACGTATTTCTCCGGTAGATCACGGCCGGGGGAATTCGCGGCCGCGTAAAGGGAAACCGGGACGACGTCGTAGCGTTCCCTGGGAAACCCGATCTTGCCGACGCCGCTTCCGGCGGAACGCCGGTCCGACGGGTAGTCCGCCTCCCACAGCCGCAGCGAAACGCCGGTCGCCTGCACCACTTCGTGGAGGTAGGCCGCGCCGTAGCCGACCAGCAGCTCTTGTGCGGTCTTCGCCGCGGCGGCCTCGAATCCGGTCAGTGCCAGCGCGAGAGTGGGCGCGGTCCGGAACCGCCGGGGATACAACGTCATCAGCTCGTCGTCCGCGGCCACGAGCCGCATCGTCCGCCTGCCGGGCTTCGGCCCCGCCGCGGTTTCGCTGGTCAGGAAGACCCCGCTGCTGGCCAGCCGGTCGCGGACGTCCTGGCCCAGCGGGCTGTCGGGGAGGACGCCGTCGTCCGGTGTCTTCGGAGTCATGATCCGCGCGAGGGCCAGCACCAGCTCGTCGTGATCCCCGACGACACGGGCCGTGATCGTTCTTTCGCGTTCGCTCCACAGGCCTTGATGGTCCGGCAAGGGCCGCGCCGAACCCAGGATCCGGGCGAGCGCGCCGATCTGCTGGGGCGAGCGAAAGCGCACTCGGTGCTCCGGGATCCCCGCTGTGGCAAGGAAGACGACGCGAGCGTCGCTCCGCGGTCCGCGCCCGCCGGACCAGTCGAGGCGGACGTCCCGGCGCGCCCGGATCAGGTTCTCGAGCGACTGAACCGCCTCGAGGTACGTCATCCGCGACGTTTCCGGCAACGGACCGTCGCCGATCCAGTGCGGCTGTTTCACAGCGACGTCTCAGCCCTCCGGCGGCGCGACGAAGACGCAGAACGGATGCCCGGCCGGATCGGCGTAGACCCGCAGCGGTTCCTCGGGATCCTGGAACCGGTCGTACAACAGCTCGGCGCCCAGCGACAGCGCCCGCTCGTGGTGCGCGAGCAGCTCCTCGGCCGTCGGCACGCTCAGGTCGAGATGGAGCATCTGCGGATGCTGCCCGTCCGGCCATGTCGGCCGCGGCAGTTCGTCGACCTGCTGGAAGGCGACGTGCGGCGGACCGGAGGGATTGCGCAGCACCAGCCAGTCCTGGCCTTGCTCGTCCGGTTCGCCCTCGGGTGGTGGCTCGTCCCCCGGCCGGTAGGTCAGGTTCAGCAGTTCCCGGTAGAACTCCGCCAGTTTCCGCGCGTCGGTGCAGTCGAGGACCACTTGACGCAGCAAAGGAGCGTCCATCGGCCCATCGTCGCAGGAATGCTCACGCCCCGGCTACGGCTTCCGGTGCCAGGCCGAAACGCCGTCGGTAAGCGGTCGGTGTCAGCCCGGTGTGCCGGCGCAGCTGCACGCGCAGATTCGCGGCCGTGCCGAAACCGCTCGCGTCGGCCACCGCGTCGAGCCGGAGTTCGCCGCGTTCGATGAGGCGGCAGGCGAGGGCGATCCGCTCGGTCGTCAGCCAGGCCAGTGGTGTGGTGCCGAGTTCGGTACGGAACCGGCGATGCAGGGTCGCCTGGCTGGTCGCGGCACGCGCCGCCAGATCCGCGACGGTGAGCGGCTCGTTCAGGTGTCCCCGCGCCCACTCCAGCGTCGGGGCGAGCGAGGTGTCGGGGACGTCCGGCACGGGCCGTTCGACGAACTGCCGCTGGCCGCCCGCGCGGTGGCCGGTGAAGACGAGCCGCCTGCTCACCGCGTTCACGATCTCGGCGCCGTGATCGCGGTTGATCACGTGCAGGCTCAGGTCCAGCGCGGCCGCGCTGCCCGCGGCGGTCAGGATGTCGCCGTCGTCGACGAACAGCACGTCGGGTTCGAGCTCGACCAGCGGGAAGCGGGCGGTGAACTCGTCCGCCCAGCGCCAGTGCGTCGTCGCGCGACGGCCGTCGAGCACGCCCGCCTCGGCGAGGGTGAACGCGCCGGTGCAGAAGCTCATCAGCCGCGCGCCGCGCCCGGCCGCCCGGCGGATCGTGTCGAGCACCGCCGGGTTCGGGGGCACCTGTGGATCGGGGCGGTTGGGCACGATCAGGGTGTCCGCTGCCTCGGCGGCGTCGAGCCCGGCGATGCCGGAAAGCGTGAACATGCCCAGGTGCATGCGCACCGACGGCGTGGCGGAGCAGAGCGTGAAGTCGTACCAGGGCCGGCCGAGTTCGGGACGGCGCAGGCCGAACAGTTCGGTCGCGACGCCGAGTTCGAACGGGTTGGACCCCTCGTCCACGAGGACCGCGACCGCATGCGAGGAATCATGCGACATATGCGATTCCTAGCACTCGTGAAGCCGTCGCGCCACGGTGAGGATGGGTCTCATGAGCGAAGCTTGCGAGCGAATCATGGATATCATGCGCCAAAAGGGATCGAACACTGTCTCGCGGAGCGAGGCGATCGCATGAGCAAGCAACCCATCGACATCAGCACCGCGCTGGCCGGATTCGACGCCATTTGGAGCCCGCGCATCGTCACGAACATCAACGACTACGACGTCCGGATCGCCAAGGTCGCCGGTGAGCACGTGTGGCACGTCCACCGCGACACCGACGAGTTCTTCCTGGTGCTGGAAGGCGAACTCGACATCGCGCTGCGCGACGGGGAGGAGCGGGTCGTCACGCTGCCCCGGGGTTCGCTGTTCGTCGTGCCGCGCGGGGTGTTCCACAAGCCGTCCTCGAAGGAGGGTGCGTCGATCATGGTGATCGAGCCGTCCGGGACGCTTTCGGTCGGCGACGAGCACGACGAGGTCCCCGAGTACGTCGACGTCACCACCGGACATCGGCTGACGACGTAGCGGATTTCCGCGGATTGCTTGCCGTATCGGTCTGCGCGCGCTAAGTGTGGAGATCGTGAGCACCCCGGAGATCACCCCGTTCCGGATCGAGATCCCCGAAGCGGACCTGGCGGACCTGGCCGATCGGCTGCGCCGCACGCGCTGGCCGGAGCCGGAGACGGTGGCGGACTGGAGCCAGGGCATCCCGCTCGACTACGTGCGGCGGTTCTGCGAGTACTGGGCGGACGGCTACGACTGGCGTGCGTCCGAGGCGCGGCTGAACTCGTTTGCCCAGTACCGCACGGAAATCGACGGGCTGGGGATCCACTTCCTGCACGCGGAGTCCCCGCATCCGGACGCGTTCCCGCTCGTCATCACGCACGGCTGGCCGGGTTCGATCGTCGAGTTCACCAAGGTGATCGGGCCGCTGACCGACCCGACGGCGTACGGCGGGGACGCCGCCGACGCGTTCCACGTCGTCTGCCCTTCCTTGCCCGGCTACGGTTTCAGCGACAAGCCGAAGCAACCGGGGTGGTCGGTCGAGCGGATCGCGTCGGCGTGGGCGGAGCTGATGGAGCGCCTCGGCTACAGCCGTTACGGCGCGCAGGGCGGGGACTGGGGCAGCGTCGTCACGATGTTCATGGCACTGCGGAACCCGGCTCCGCTGGCCGGAATCCACCTCAACATGCCGACGGTGGGGCCGGACAAGGACACGCTCGACGACCTCACCGACGCGGAACGGGCGGCGCTGGCTTCCGCGCGCGAGTTCGGCGAATGGGAATCCGGTTATTCCGGCCAGCAGTCGACGCGGCCGCAGACGCTCGGGTACGGGCTGGTCGACTCCCCGGCCGGGCAGTGCGCGTGGGTGCTCGAGAAGTTCCGCGCGTGGACCGACTGCGACGGCGACCCGGAGAACGTGTTCACCCGGGACGAACTGCTCGACAACATCATGCTGTACTGGCTGCCCGGCACCGGCGCCTCCTCGGCCCGGCTGTACTGGGAAAGCCTCAAGGCGATGCGGAAATGGGCCGCCGAGTCCACAGAGGACACCATCGCCGTCCCGACCGGCTGCTCGATCTTCCCGAAGGAGATCACCCGGCCGTCGCGGCGCTGGGCGGAGAAGCGGTTCACCGACATCCGGCACTGGAACGAGCTCGAACGCGGCGGGCACTTCGCCGCGTTCGAGCAACCGGAACTCTTCGTCGAGGAGCTCCGGACGTTCTTCCGCCTGGTGCGTTAGTTCACCTGGCGTTCCTGGTCCTTCCAGAACGGTTCGCGCAGCTTGAACTTCTGGATCTTGCCGGTCGCGGTGCGTGGCAGCGCGTCGAGGAATTCGACCCGCTTCGGGCATTTGTACCCGGCGAGGTGCGCGCGGCAGTGGGTGATCAGCTCCTCGGCGGAGACCGAGCCGTCGGTGACCACGAGCGCGGTCACGAGTTCGCCCCACTTCTCGTCCGGGATGCCGATCACCGCGGCCTCGCGGATCGCCGGATGCGAGTTGAGCGCGTCCTCGACCTCGATCGACGACACGTTCTCGCCGCCGCTGATGATGACGTCCTTCTTGCGGTCGGCGATGGTCAGGTACCCGTCGGTGAAGGTGCCGCCGTCGCCGGTGTGGAACCAGTTGCCCTCCTGGACCCGCGTGGTCTCCTCGGGGTTCTGCCAGTAGCCGTCGAGGTTCGTGTTCGACTGCGCGAGCACCTCGCCGTCGGCGTCGATGGCGATCCGGACGCCGAGGCCGGGTGTGCCGGCGCGGCCGAGGCGGCGGGCCTGCTCGTGCGGGTCGAGATCGGCCCATTCGTACCGCATGCGGTTGATCGTCAGCAGCGGCGCGGTTTCGGTGAGCCCGTAGAGCTGGATGAACTCCCAGCCGAGGTCGGCGCGGACGCGTTCGATGGTGCGGGTCGGCGGCGGCGCGCCGGCCACCACGATACGGACCTTGTCCCGGCCGGGGATTTCGCCGTCCCAGCTCTCGGCGGCGTCGAGGGCGGCGGAAACCACCGCGGGCGCCGCGCACAGGATCGTGACGCCGTGCTCGTCGATGCGGCGCAGGATCTCGGCGCCGTCGATCTTGCGGAGCACGATGTGCTTGCCGCCGAGCCCGGTCACCGCGTACGGCATGCCCCAGCCGTTGCAGTGGAACATCGGCAGCGTGTGCAGCAGCACGTCGTTGTCGGACAACGTCGTGTGCAGGCCGAAAACGGCGGCGTTGAGCCAGATGTTGCGATGGCTCAGCTGGACGCCCTTGGGGCGCGCGGTGGTGCCGGAGGTGTAGTTGATCGTGGCGGTGGCGGATTCGTCGCCCGCCCAGTCCTGCGGGACGCCGTCACCGCCGAACACCTTTTCGTCGTCCTCGCCGAGGACGAACACGTGCTTGGCGGTCACGTCGTCGAGCAGGTGCCGCAGTTCCGGGTCGATGAGCAGTACTTCGGCACCGGAGTGCTCGACGATGTACTTGACCTCGGCCGCCGCGAGCCGGAAGTTGACCGGCACCAGGACCCGGCCCCAGGCCGAGACACCGAAGAACGAGACGAGCAGCCGCGCGGCATTGTGCGAAACGATCGCGACCCGGCCGCCGACGGGCACCCCGAGCGTCTCGAGGTTCGCCGCCTGTGCCCTGGCCAGCCGCGCGACGTCCCGATAGGTCAGCGAACCCCACGAGGGCGCGGGCTGGTCGGGCTCGTCGACCACGGCCACCCGGTCCGGGTACACCAGCTCGGCGCGGTCCAGGAAATCCCGGACACCCAAATCGAAGAACACGTGCCGATCCTCCATCCTCCACAAGCGACGCTGCCCAGGGCGGCCTTCACCTCCGGTGACGCCCGTCCACCGTACGCCATCGCCAGGGGATGTCCTCGCGTGTGGAACGTCGGTGTGGTTCGCTGACCAGGGTGGACTTCGACACGGTGACCGACGCGCTCTACGCGGGAGACCCCGCCGGGTTCGTCACCGCGCGCAACGCCGCGGCGCGCGAGGCGAAGGCGGCGGGGGACGCCGCGCTCGCGGACCGGATCCGCGCACTGCGCAAGCCGACGATCGCGGCGTCGGTGGTGAACGGGCTGGCACGGGAGGACTCGGCGTCGCTGGCCGAACTCGCCGAACTGGGCCCGGCCCTGCGTGACGCGCACGCGAAGCTCGCCGGGCCCGAACTGCGGACGCTCACCCAGCGCCGGCACGAGCTGATCCGGCGGATCATGCGGACCGAAGTCCCGCGGTTGAGCGAGCCGGTGGCCAGGGAGGTCGAAGCGACGCTGGAGGCGGTCGCCGCCGATCCGGAGACCGCCGAACTCGCCCTCGCGGGCAGGCTGACGTCGATGGTCACCCAGCAGGACAGCGACCAGTGGCTGACGTTCGCGGCGGCTCCCGCGAGCATCAAGACCAAGCGGAAACCGGAGAAGGAAGCCAAAACCGCACCGTCGAAGGCCCAGCCGAAACCGGCGAAGAAGGTGACGTCGCTCGAACCGGCACGTCGCAAGCGCGAGCAGGAGAAGGCCGAGCGGGAACGGCGGGAAGCAGCCGAACGCGCGAAGCGGGAACGTGAGGAGCGCGAGCGGCTGCGGCGTGCGGCGCAGGCGCTGGCCAAGGAACGCGTTCAGGCCCAGCGCGATCTGGTGCGCGCGGAACGCGTCGCGGACCAGGCGAACGCGCGGGTCGAGGAGCTGCGGACCCGGCTCGCGGACGCCGAGGACCGCGCCGAGCAAGCGGGCAACGACCTCGACGCCGCCCGCACCGCGTTCGCCGAAGCCCAGGAAGCAGCGCGAAAAGCGCACGAGGCGGCCGAAACATCCTGAACCGCCTCGTGCGCTGGTGAGTTAAGGCGCAACGATGACCACTGCGGTCAGCGAGTGCCCGACACCGAGTCCCGCGCGTGGGCGGCGCTCGAAGTCGAGCAGAGTCGTGGCGAGCGCCTTCGCCTCCTCGGCGGATCCCAGGGTGTTGTTGGTGCCGAAGGCTTCGTCGACGATGGAATTCCACTCCCGCGCCCAGTCCCGGAAGAACTCGAGGATCGGGGCGGGCGCGCCCTCTGCGGGCGGGGTGAAACGGAGTTCGTCGCGTGCCGAAGGCTGGCCGCGGTAGAGGTCGTTGACCAGCGTCCGGTACGGCGGTATCGCCGGGTTGAACGTCCGGGTCGCGGTGTGCCGCCCGAGGAGGACCGAACGGTCGAAGAACGTCGTGCGGAGATCGCCCGCTCCGGCGCGGGCCGCGGCCTGCTCGACGACCGCGCCGAGGGATTCGCGGTCGTAGCAGGTCATCATCTCCTCGACCTGCTCGTCCACGTCCTCGAAGAACGTCATCGCGTAGTTCCAGCGGGACAGGTGCCACTGCGGCGTCCACTCGACGGAATACCGCCCGAGGACGTCGACCACCACCGCGCTCGGCCGCGTCCGGCTCGCCGCCCGGCGCAGGATGGCGGTCAGCACGTCGGTGGTCTCGTCGCCGGTCAGATGCGAATAGGGCACGCCGCACGAGAGATAGAGGTCGAAGTCCTCGTCCGGCAGCTGGGCCCTGGCATCGCCCTCGACGAAGCGGACACCGGGTTCGGGATACAGGGAGCGGGCCGTCTCGACCATGGCCGCGTCGGCGTCCAGGCCGACGTAGTCCAGCGCGAGCCCGGCGGCCACGGGCGATTCGCCGTCGGCCGCGTGCCGCAGCAGCCGCAGCCCGTCGGCGGTACCGCAGCCGATGTCGAGCACCCGGAGGGGAGCACCGGGCGGGAGGCGCAGGCCGTTCACCGCGTGCCCGAACAGCCGCCGCGTCACCACCTCCTCCATCAGCACCTTGACCGGGTCACGCCTGCGTGCGGACAGGTAGTGCGATGCGGCGGAGGAGTAGGTCGACACCTCACGGATTCCTTTCGTCGGGCCGATCGGCCGGGGACGGGAAGTAGCGCAGCAGCAGGGTCGCGCCGTCGGTGAGGACGGACGCCAGCGCCGCCCCCGCGGGAAGGAAGTCCGCGCCGACCGCGATCCGGTCGGCGGTCCCCCCGACGAGCAGCGGCGACAGGGTGAGCCGGACTTCGTCGACCAGGCCCGCTTCGAGCAGCGATGCGAAGAGCCGCGGTCCGCCTTCGCAGTCGATGCGGCCGAAGCCCCGTTCGACGAGGGTAGCGATCGCCTGCCGGAGGTCCACCTCCTCGCGGCCGGTCACGAGCACCTCCGCGCCCGCGGCCGACCAGGCGGCCACGAGCGCGGGCGGGGCCTGTTCGCTGGTGATGACGATCGTCGGCACCGAGGCCTCGGTGAGCACCGGTGCGTCGGGCGGGAGCGACCGGCCCGAGGTGACCACCGCGATGGGCGGGATCGGGGACAGGCCGAGCCGTCGCCGCCGCTCGGCGGTGCGCTCGTCCGGGTGGATGCCGTCGAAGGCCTCGATGGTCGCGGTGCCCGCGCCGAGCAGGACGACGTCGGCGAGGTCGCTGCCCAGCTGGTAGACCACGCGATCGGTCGGATTGGACAGGCCCGCGGACTTGCCGCCGATCTCGACCGCGCCATCCACGCTGGAGACGAAGTTCACCGCGAGCCACTTGGGGTCCGCCGGATAGCGGTAGAGCTGTGCGAGGTCGTCCTCGCCGAGCGCGCGTTCCGGCCCGGGCCAGATCTGCCGGATCACAGCCACCGGACCGCGTTGGCCGGCGGACGGGTGCCCACGATGCTCGCGACCATCTCGACCACGTGCCGGGTTTCCCGGACCTGGTGGGCGCGGAACATCGCGGCGCCCTGCTCGGCGCAGAGGGCGGTCGCGGCGAGGGTGCCGATGACCCGGTCGTCCATCTCGACGTCGAGCGTCTCCCCGACGACTCCCTTGTTCGACAGCGCCATCAGCACCGGCCAGCCGGTGTCGACCAGTGCCTTGACGTTCCGGAGCACGGTCAGGGACTGGTAGGTGTTCTTGGAGAAGTCGATGCACGGGTCGATCATGATCCCCTCGCGGGGCACGCCCTTGCCGATGGCGCGTTCGGCCAGTTCGGTGGTGTCCGCGACGACCGAGGCGACGACGTCGTCGTACTGGGGCCGGATCGGGTCGGTGCGCGGGGCGAGCCCGTCGGTGTGCGAGCACACGTAGCCCACGCCGTACTGGCCCGCGACGTCCAGGATCTCGGGGTCCGCGGCGGCCCAGCTGTCGTTGACGAGGTCTGCTCCGGCGGCGCAGAAGGCGTCGGCCGCTTCGGCGCGGTAGGTGTCCACGCTGATCACCACGTCCGGGAAGGTCTCCCGGACCCAGTGGAGCGTCGGGAGCACCCTGGCGATCTCCTCGGCGACGGTGACCTCGGGCCCGGGGCTGGCGGGGACGCCCCCGATGTCGATGACGTCGGCCCCGTCTTCGAGCGAGCGCCGCACGGCCTCCCTGGCGCGTTCCTCGGCGAACGTCGCACCGTGGTCGTAGAACGAGTCCGGGGTGCGGTTGACGATCGCCATGATCAGCGCGTGGTCACTGGCTAGCCGACGGCCTCGGAAGACCAGGTCGGGGGTTTTCATGCGGGCTCTCCTGTGCGTGCCTCGGGCGGTGTTGCCCGGACGATCATAGGTGAGCCTTCAACGAATCCCGGGGGTTCTTCGGTGTTCCTACCCTGACGGCGGATCGACCGGCGGCGCGGGGCGCTCGCGGGATCTCGGACCCGTCGGTTCTTCGCCGGGAGGTGGCGGGCGTCGTTGCCGAAGGCCACCTCGCCGCTGGCGTCCGTGATCAGGAGGCGATGGCCTCGTTGATGGCTAACAGTTCCTGTGCGGTGCGAGTCGCGGAGAACTCGATGACGTCGTAGCGGGCGAGACGTTGCAGGACGAACGGGTCCGTGGCCAGGACCGCGTCCAGTTTGCCGCGGTGCACGGGGCGGGTCAGGATCACCTGGTCGGCGTTGCCGGTCCCTTTTCCGGAGACGAGGAACAGGCCCCGTGCGAACTGCTTGCGCAACCAGGTGCTGTGGTCGGGCAATGCGTAGTCGACTTCCTCGGTGGGCGCTGTGTAGCGCAACAATGCGATGTACATAATGCAAGAGTAGAACTCGTACGGTCGTTCTCGCACGCTTCCAGAAGAGTGGTTAATACCACTGGCAATAACCCGACAAAGAATCTCCGGCGGTTCTTTACTTCTGCTTTTCCATTAATGATCGACGACGTCGAAAAGTGTCATACGTGAAACCGTTGCGTGTTCGCCGGTCGCCGGGAAACGAGCACGGGACTTCGGCCTGTCGTCACCATGAGTGTTCGGCCGACTTCGCGTTGCTGATCATCCCCGCGGGCCGGTCGGCCGGATATCCGGACCGGAAAGCTGCCGCATGGGCACTGATCAGCCATTTTCGGGCACGACCGGACACTGGGCATACCGCTGCGCCTGTCCCGGCGGGAGACTTCTGTCGGTGGGCGCAGCGCCGGGTACAACCCCGAGTGTCCGGCGCTGCGTCGTCTGGGGAAGTCGTCGACAGCCCACCGGGATACGCAAATCTGCGTACGTCGGTTGTCGTCACCGGACGGACGCGTTCTCCGGTCCGGCACCCGACACTTGAGCCCATGACGACAATCATGGGGACAGCGGGAATACGGGCCGTGGGGGCGGCGCTGGCCGGGATCTGGCGCGACGGCCGGAAGATCGAGCGGGCGGCCTATGCGGTCGGCGCGATGTTGTTCTTCAGCGGATTGCTGACGGCGGTCGTCCTGTTCCTGACCGGCGGCTCGTGGCTGGGCCCGGTTTCGCTGCGCAAGGCCGTGACGTTCGGGCTTTCGTTCGGGCTGACGCTCGTTTCGGTCGCCTGGGCCACGTCGTACGTGAAGGTGCGCCCGGGCCCGCGCCGTTCGCTGCTCGGCCTGTTCCTCGGTGCGTGCGTCGCCGAGGTGGCGCTGGTGAGCATGCAGGCCTGGCGCCGGGTGCCCTCGCACTTCAACTTCGAGACGGGCTTCGACACCGCGGTCTCGATGACGCTCGCCGCGGGCGGCGCCGTGATCATCCTGACCATGCTGGGCTTCACCGTCGCGGCCATGGCCGACCCCGGTGTGCTCAGCCCGAGCATGCGGCTCGCGGTGCGCTTCGGCCTGCTGGTGCTGCTGGTGGCGCTGGCCACCGGCGCGGTGATGATCGCGCGCGGTGTCGTGCTCGCGCGGGGCGGCGACCCGCAGCTGGCCTACACGACCGCGGGATCGTTGAAGCCGCTGCACGCCGTCGCCATGCACGCGATCCTCGTGCTGCCGGGGCTGGCGTGGCTGCTGCGGTTCACCCGATGGGACGAGCGACGGCGGCTGCGGATCGTCTGGCTGGCCGTCGCCGCCGACGCCGTCTTGACGGCCGTGGTGGGCATCGCGTCGTTCACCGGGTGGTGAGGGTTTCGCGGACGTGCGGGAGGAGGTCGAGGGCGGCGGCCTCCTCCGGGGTCAGCCAGGCGAAGTCGTCGTGTTCCCCGGGATTGAGCGCGACATCGGCGGCCGCGGTTTCGGCCGCGTGGTAGACGACCGCGTGGACGAGCAGATCGCGGCCGGTGACGTCGCGCCAGGTGTGCCTGCTGCGCTCGCCGGTCACCGTGATCGTGAGCCCGGCCTCCTCGGCGGCCTCGCGGACGGCGGTCCGCTCCGGCGGCTCACCGGGTTCGACCGTGCCGCCGGGCAGTTCCCATTTGCCACCAAGGAAATTCGCCGGATGACGGCGAAGGAACAGCACCGTCTCGCCGCGCGGAAGCCAGGTGTACGCGAGGTGTTTCTCCGCGGGCTCACTCATGCGAACGATCTTCGCACGCGCGCGGGGGCGCTTCACACGTCTGATCATCGGATGATATCCTGACAGTGCTGTTACTTCACTGGGGGTGAAGCGAGCTTGTACCCGGAGATGAGCCTGTACCCGGAGATTGAGCCCTATTGGCAGGGAATGCTCGACGTGGGTGACGGAAACCAGGTGTATTGGGAGGAATGCGGTAATCCGGACGGTAAGCCCGCGGTCGTGCTGCACGGCGGGCCGGGGTCGGGCTGCACCCCGCACGCGCGCCGCTATTTCGATCCCGGCCGGTATCGCATCATCCTGTTCGACCAGCGCGGGTGTGGTCGCAGCGTCCCGCACGCGAGCGAACCGGACGTGGACCTTTCGGCGAACACCACCTGGCATCTGATCGGCGACATGGAACTGCTGCGCACGATGCTCGGCATCGACCGCTGGCAGCTTTTCGGCGCCTCGTGGGGATCCGCGCTCGCGATCACCTACGCCGTCCGCCATCCGGACCGGGTTTCGGAGCTGGTGCTGGCGTGCGTTTCGATGGGCAGGCGGACCGAGACCGAACTGCTCATCCGGGGGCTCGGCCCGCTCTTTCCCGAGGCGTGGGAACGGTTTCGCGCCGGAGTGCCGGAAAGCAGCCGGGACGGGGATCTCGCCGGTGCCTATCACCGCCTGCTGTTCGATCACGATCCGGACGTCCGTGCGAAGGCCGCGAAAGCCTGGTGTGACTGGGAATCGGCGATAGTTCCGACTTCGCCGCGGAATCCCCGGTTCGAGGACGCGAGGTTCCGCCTGGCGTTCGCGCGCATCGTGACCCACTACTTCGGCAACGGCTCCTGGCTCGAGGAGGACATGGCGCTGCGCCACGCGGAGCGGCTCGCGGGTATTCCCGGCGTGGTCATCCAGGGCAGGCTCGACCTGTCCAATCTCAGTGGCACGCCGTGGGAACTGGTCGCCGCGTGGCCCGAGGCCGAGCTGGTCCTGATCGACGACACCGGGCACGGCGGGAGTGCCGAGTTCACCGCCGCGCGGGTGGCCGCCACCGATCGGTTCGCGCACGCCGTCTCACCACCCCGTCCGTCCCCGCGCTGAACGCGGCGGCAGCACGACCCCTCCCGCCGCGAGCGTGCGGACGAGCTGGGCCAGCTGGTCGGGACGGGTGTCCTTGAGGATGAACCCGGCCGCACCCGAACGCAGCGCCTTCACGACGTAGCTGTCGGAGCCGAACGTCGTCAGCATCGCCACGGCCGTCCGCGGAATCGTTTCGCGGAGTTGCCTCAGGAGCGTGAGCCCGTCGACGTCGGGCATCCGGATGTCGAGCAGGACGACGTCCGGCCGATGTTCGGCGATGACGGCCATGGCCTCGGCGCCGGCGGCGGTGGCGACGACCCGGACGTCGCCCGCCGCGTTCAGGATCAGCTCCAGACCGGCCCGCACCAAAGCCTCGTCGTCGACCACGACCACCCGGATCACCGGCGGCTCCTCGCTTCGATCAGTAGTCAAAGTCGCTGTAGTCGGCGGAAACCGCGTCGTGGGCGTCGAACCCGGCGTACCCGGAATCGGCACCGTCGTGGTGTCCGGCCGCGTATCCGTCCGCCCAGGCACCGGCGTTGGCGCCCCCGGCCATCCCGGCGAACAGCCCGCCGACCACGACCGCCGCGCCCAGGCCCCACGCGCCGCCGATGAGCGCGGGCTTCCACCACGGCGTGCTGTACCAGCCCTGCGGCACCGGGCGGCCCGCCACCTCGCCGCCGGGGTAGTAGTGCGGCGTGTTTTCGCCCGGCTGCGGCGAGGCTTCGTAGGTCTGGCCGTCGACCTCGACCCTGCGGTGCTCGGTGACCGCGCCCGCCTTGGCACGTTCCTCGTCGCCCGGCAGGGCGGGGCCGGGATCGAGGTCCATCGCGATCCGCGCGGCCCGGATGTAGTACAGCCCTTCGAGCGCGGTTTCCCTTGCCAGTTCGGCCTGTTCGGCCGTGGCCGCCTGTTCGAGCTGGCTTCCCGCGGCGTGGTACCGCTCCGACGCGTCCGCGAGCGCCTGCTTCGAGGCCTCGTTCGTGCCGACGAGCTGGAGGACCTGCCCGCCCAGCCGTTCCACCCAGCGCCGTGTCTCGGCCTTCGTGTCTTCCAGCTGACGTTGCCTGGCCGCGGCCTGGGCGCGGGACACGAAGATCGCGCCGACCGCGACGGCCACGAGCACGATCAGGACGATCGCGATGCCCATCGGTGACTCCCGGATCGAGGAGGGCCGGGCGGCGGACGCCGCGCCGGACGGTCCGAGGACCGTGGCACCAGCCTTGCCGAGTGACCCGGCCCCCACCATCCGTTGACCGTCCGGCGTGTGCCCGCCGGTCGGCGGGATTTCGCCCCCGCCGGTCAGCCCGCGGAAAGCGGGAGCCGCAGGCGGACCCGGTATCCGCCCTCGGACGAAGGACCCGCTTCGAAGGATCCGCTGAGCAGCTCGGCCCGCTCCCGCAGCCCGATGAGGCCGTGCTGCGCACTGGGCAGGCGCAGTGTCGGGCGGGTGGGCCGTCCATTCACGACAGTGACGTCGACCTCGGTCGCGGTGTGTCCGATGTGGAGGGTGACGCTCGCGCCCGGCGCGTGCTTGCGCGCGTTGGTCAGCGCCTCCTGGATGGTGCGGTAGATCGCGCGCTGCTGGGGCGCGCCGAGGCCGGTGGGCAGCTCGCCGTGCCGTTCGACCGGGATACCGCTGGTCGCGATGAGCCGCTCCAGCTCGGCCAGTGTCGGCTGCGGGGTCAGCTCGGTCGGCTGGCTGCCCGAGGCACGCAGCAGGGTCACCATGTGCCGCAGCTCGTCGAGGGTGTTCACGCTGAGCTCGCGGATGGTCGACGCGGCCTCCTTGGTCCCGGCGTCGGGCGCGCCGACCTGCAGCGCGCCCGCGCTGACCGCGATCAGGCTGACCTGGTGCGAGACGACGTCGTGCATTTCCCTGGCCAGCTGGGTGCGTTCCCTCGCCAGGGTCGTCTGCTCGATGAGCAGCCGCTCCTGTTCCCGCGCCTGTTCGATCTCGTCGATCCGCACCGACAGCTCGCGCCCGGTCCTGGCGAGCATGCCGAGGAACACCGGCGCCGCCGCGGTCATCGTCGAGTAGATCAGCCCGAGCAGCACGTCGTCGTGGGACAGCTCCAGCATCGGCGGCCACGGCGTGGCGTAGCCGAGCGCCCCCGCCGCCATGCAGCCTGCCAGCAGCCAGCGATTGCGGTAGTGGCAGCCGACGGTGTACAGCGCGATGAGCGCGGGGACGACGGACTGCGAGACGACCATCGAGGGGAACGTGATCGCCAGCACGGTGAGCGGAAAGGACCGGCGCAGCAGGAGCGCCAGCGTCGCGATCGCCGCCGCGCTGAACTCGTACGGCGTGGCGTGCTTGGCGTTGAGCCAGGTGTCGAGCGCCGCCAGCCCGACCGGCGCGAGGTCGAAGACCCACGACGGCAGCCTGCGCGTCCACGGCCACAGCCGCGTCATCGTTCGTCCCCGGCCAGCAGGCCCGCACGCTGCGCGAGCAGGGCCGCCTGCACCCGGCTGGTCACCTTGAGCTTGGTCAGGATCGCGCTCACGTGGTCCTTGACCGTGCCGACGGACAGGTGGACGGCGGCGGCGATCTCGGCGTTCGACAGCCCGTCGGCGATGAGCACGAGGATCTCGCGCTCCCGCTCGCTGAGCCTGCCGACGCTCGCGGTCGCGGCGGGGTCCTCACGGCCTTCGAGGTACCGGTCCACCACCGACCGGGTGACCTTCGCCGACAGCACGACGCCGCCACCCGCCAGCGTGCGCACCAGGTGCGCGAGCTGGTCGGGATCGGTGTCCTTGAGGATGAACCCGGCGGCGCCCGCGCGCAGTGCCGCGGCGATGTACTCGTCGGAGTCGAACGTCGTCAGCATCGCGACCACGGGCGGTTCGGGCAGCCGCCGGATCCGCCCGAGCACGGTGAGGCCGTCGACGTCGGGCATCCGGATGTCGAGCAGCACGACGTCGGGCCGGTGCCGGGTGATCTCGTCGACGGCCTCGCCCCCGGCCGCGGTGGCGACGACCTCGATGTCGCCGGCGGCGTTGAGGATCAGCCGGAACCCGGACCGCACCAGCGCTTCGTCGTCCACCACAACAACACGGATCACCCTGGCGCTCCTGCCGCTCTAGTCCTCGTTGCCGACGATAGCCCAGTCACCCGGCGGGGCGATTTCCCGCCGATCGGCGGGGCCGTCCGCGCTGGTGCGCGGATGGTCCGCGCGATCATTACGGTCCACAGTAGACGGAGAAACAGGCGGAGGGGATCGGCGGATGGAACAGCGGTACGACCGGGACGCGGCAGAACAGTGGTTCCGGCGGCGAGGGTTGCCCGCCGTCGTCAAGGGCCGCCCGCGCAGCCTGCTGGTGCGTGTCGTCCCGGCACTGGCGTTCGCCGCGGTGTGGCAGCTGCTGCTCATCACCCTGGACGTCGTCGACGGCGGCACGGAGGCGGAGTTCGAGCGCAGGCTGGACAACGACCTGTTCCTGGTGGGGTACTTCGGCCTGCTGCTGTCGCTGGTCGTGGCCCCGGCGCTCGCCGCGTGGCTGACCACGAAATGGGTTCGCTGGGCGGTGCTCCGCCATCGGGGGACCACCGTCGCTTCGGTGGCGATCGCGGTGTACGTGCTGGTGCTGCCGATCGCGTGGCTGCTGGGCCCGGACGAGGACCCGCTGCCGGTGACGATCCCCGCGCACGCCCTCGTGGTTCTCCTGCTGCTCGGGATCGCGTTCCTCGGCGGCGGCTCGATCGTGGGCTGGTCGGCGCGTGCGGCGATGCGGCAGGCCAGGAGTCTCGGCGAACTGACCAGCCGCGCGCTCCCGCTGTTCCTGCTGTTCACCCTGTTCGGGTTCTTCACCGCGGAGATCTGGCAGTTCGCCGCCTCGGTGGAGCGGAAGCGGATGTGGTGGGTCGTCGCGCTGTTCGTCGTGGTGGCGGTGCTGTTCATGCTCACGATGCTTTCGGAGGAGGTGCGCCGGCTCACCTCGCTGCGGAACGCGACGGTCGCGCTGGACAAGCTCGAGAGCACTCCGTTCCAGCCGTTCGCGCGGGCCGTCGCGGACACCGACCGGGTCCCGCTGTCGAAGCTGGAGCGCGCCAACATGGTGCTGGTCCTCGTGCTCACCCAGGCGTTCCAGACGCTCGTTTTCGCTACGCTGACCTTCGTCTTCTTCGTGACGTTCGGCAAGATCGCGCTCAAGGACGAGGTGATCAAGGCGTACGCGACCAGTGGGCCCACACCGGGAACGCTGTTCGGCATCCAGATTCCGGTGCCCAACGAACTGCTCCAGGTTTCGCTGTTCATCGCGGCCTTTTCCGCGGTGTACTTCACGTCGTCCACGGTGACGGACGAGAAGTACCGCGTCGCGTTCTTCGATCCGCTCACCGATCACCTCGCGGTCAGTCTCGCCGCCCGTGACGTCTACCGAGCGAGACTTTCCGAGACGACGTGAACGCGTTTCTGGACATCTCGGTCATCGACGGCTGGCTCCCGGTCGTCGTGGTGGTCCTCGGGGTGGCGGGCGCCGTCGCGCTGCTGGCGCGGCGGGGGCGTTCGTGGTGGCTCAAGGTCGTCCCCGCCGTCACCGCGGGCACGGTCGTGGCGTGCGTGCTCGTCGAATGGCTGCTCGGGTCGGTGCTGCGGCTGTTCCCCGACGCGCTGCCGCTCACCGTGGTGCTCTGGGGCGGCGCCGGGCTGTGGGCGCTCGGCCTCGCGGTCGCGAGCCTGTGGCGGACACCGTGGTGGCGCAGGCTCGCCGCGGTGTGCGGTGCCGTGCTGGTGCTGCTGACCTCGGTGGCGGGGATCAACACCTACTACGGCCAGTACCCGACGATCCGGGCCGTGCTCGGCGTCGACCCGGTGAACGAGGTCGCGATGGCACACCTCCCCGCTCCCGTGCCGGAACCGGTGCCGCCGCGGCAGGGCCGGGCACTGCGAGACTTCTGGCGCCCGCCGCCGGACCTGCGCCGCTCCGGCGTGCTGGTGAAGATGCCGATCCCGGCGGTGAAGGCGGCGTTCACCCCGTCCCGCCCGGCGTACATCTACCTGCCGCCGGCCTACTTCGCGCCGAACCGGCCGCTGCTGCCGGTGCTGATGCTGTTGCACGGGCAGCCCGGCGCACCGGCGGACTGGGTACGCGGCGGGCAGCTGTCCACGATGATGGACGGCTACGCGGCCACCCACCACGGCATCGCGCCGGTGGTGGTCATGCCCGACACGACCGGTGGCCACTTCGCCAACCCGCTGTGCCTCGATTCCCGGCTCGGCGCCGCCGAGACCTACCTCGCCGAGGACGTCCCGGCGTGGATCAGGGCGAACCTTCAGATCGACCCGGCGCCGCGGCACTGGGCCGTCGCCGGATCGTCCTACGGCGGCACCTGCGCGCTGCAGCTCGCCGTGCGGAGGCCCCAGCTGTTTCCGTCCTTTGTGGACATATCAGGGGAGGACGAGCCGACGCTCGGTTCGCACCGCCGGACCGTCGACGAGGCTTTCGGCGGGGACGAACGGAAATTCACCGAGATCAACCCGATCGACGTCCTCGGCCGCGTGAAACTTCCCGGCAGCGCGGGAATCCTGACCGTCGGCGAGGGGGACACCGCCGGGATGGTGCAGCAGCGGAAGGTGCTCGAAGCCTGCCGCCGCAACGGCCTCCCGGTCCACCTCATCAAGGTCGGCGGCGCGCACAACTGGTTTGCCTGGAACGCGGGCATGGTCCGTTCGCTGGACTGGCTGGGCAAGCGGCTGGGCATCACGCACGGTTGACGGGTTTCCGACAGCCGCTCAGATTCTTTGAACCCTTCCGGGAAGGTGGCCGTATCACCGGGTAGGAGGCACCACCGGCAAGGGAGAACCCATGCGTCGACGCCTGCCGGCCGCCGTTGTCGGGCTGGCCGCGGTACTCATGACCGGATGTTCGATGACGGCGGGCGGAGCGGGCGGGGGAGGCGGCGCCGGGCAGAACCAGGCCGACGTCGAGTTCTCCACCATGATGATCCCGCACCACCGGCAGTCCGTGGTGGTTTCCGCGCTGGCGCTGAAACGCAGCCAGGACGAGTTCGTGCGGCACATGGCCACGGAGATCACGGAGAAGGAGAACGCCGAGATCGGCCGGATGTCGGACTGGCTGCGCTCGTGGAACGTCGCGGTTCCGGTCGCCGGGGACCACATGAGCCACGCCATGCCGGGGATGCTCAGCGCCGCCGAACTCCAGTCCCTCGACGAATCCTCCGGCGCCGCCTTCGACAAGACCTGGACCGCCCTGCTGGCCAAACACCTCGGCCACGGCGTCGACATGGCGAAAACCGTGCTGTCCCAAGGAAGTCACCCCGAGACGAAGGAACTCGCGCAGCAGATCGTCACCGACCAGTCCGCCGAAATCACCCAACTCAAGTCCCGCCTCCCCTGACCGCTCACGGGCCGGATTCGAACGGGTGAGGTTGCCGCCGGTCCGGCCGCAGGGCGTACTCAGCCGCTAGAATGGCGGTATGACCGCAGCCGCGCACTACCCTGAGTCACCCCGTCCGTCGGACGTCGATGGACTGGAGTCGTCTCCTGAGTGGGCAGGTGACCTGGACGCGGCGGCGAAGTTCAGCTCACCGGAGGCGATCCGGGCAGCACTCCTGCCGGAACAGCTCGACGAGTTCGACGCTGCGTTCGAGGCCGCGCTCGTGGCAGCGCGGCAGACATTGCGGCTGGATCGGCTGCGGGAAGTGCTCCGTACCTGGCGCCGGGTAGCGTTGTTGACTGAGCGTGATCCCGAAGGCTACCGCCGGATGCTGGCAAGCGCTGCCGAGGTGCACCGTACCGGACGGCCGCGGCCCGGCAGCGTGACGTGGGACAAACTCCAGACGGAACTCGGTCTCTGACCTGCTATTTCGAGTGACCTGCTCCCAATCACGCGAGTTCCGCTTCCAACCACGTGAGATCGCCGCCCAAGCACGCGAGACCGCCGTTCACGTCGCCCCACCCCACAGGTAAGGCTCACGCGTTGTCCGCGCAGTAGACCCGCTGCCCTTCCACGAACGTCATCGCCACCCGGGTGTCGGCGATGGCGGAAACGGGGCCGTCGAAGGGGTTCCGGTCCAGCACCACCAGATCCGCGAGATTCCCTACCTTGATCCGCCCGGTGTCGTCGGCGTGATTGACGTACGCCGTCCCCGAGGTGTACGCGTCGATCGCGGCGGCGAGCCCGATCCGCTGTTCCGGCAGGAAGGCCTCCGCGGTCGAACCGGGGCTGATCCGGTTCACCGCGACGTGGATGCCCTGCACCGGGTCCGGGCTGGTGACCGGCCAGTCGCTGCCCGCGGCGAGGGTGGCGCCGGAGTTGAGCAGGGCGGCGAACGGGTACTGCCAGCGCGTGCGTTCCCTGCCGAGGAACGGGATCGTCAGCTCGTCCATCTGCGGTTCGTGGGCCGCCCACAACGGCTGGATGTTCGCCACCGCGCCCAGCAACGCGAACCGGTGGACGTCGTCGGGGTGCACGATCTGCAGATGGGCGAGATGATGCCGGTTTCCCCGGTGGCCGTTGGTCTCCCTGGCCAGCTCGACGGCGTCGAGCGCCTCGCGGACGGCGCGGTCGCCCAGCGCGTGGAAATGGACCTGGAAATCCAGCAGGTCCAAAGTGGACACGTACTCGCCGAGCCGGTGCGGGTCGACGAAGCTGATCCCGCGATGCGCGCCTGTACAACCACAGCCACCCAGATACGGGTCGATCATCGCCGCGGTGTGGTTCTCGGCGATCCCGTCCTGCATGATCTTGACCGTCCGGGCCTTGAGCCGGGGATAGCGGAACCGCTCACGTTTCGCGACCAGCTCGTCGATCTGCTCGGCGCCACGGTCGCGATCCCACCACAGCGCGCCGGATACCCGCGCGGTCAGCTTCCCGCGCGCGGCGGCATCGAGGTAGGTGTCACTCGCGTCGGGCATCCCGCCGTACGCGCCGAGCAGCGCGTCCTGCCACGCCGTGATTCCCAGCGAGTGCAGGAGATCCTGGGCGCGCAGCAGGCCGTCGAAGATCTCGGCCGGAGTCGCTTCGGGGACGAGCTTGCCGACGAGCCCCATGGCACCTTCCTGCAGCGCCCCGCTCGGCTCGCCGTCGGCGTCGCGCTCGATGCGGCCATCCGGCGGATCGGGGGTGTGCCGGGTGATCCCGGCCAGTTCGAGCGCCCGCGAGTTCACCCAGGCGCCGTGGTGGTCGCGGTTGACCAGGAACACCGGCCGGTCGGTGATGACGGCGTCGAGCTGTCGCCGCGTCGGGAGCCCGCCGGGGAACGCCTCCAGCGACCAGCCGCCGCCGGTGATCCAGGCGGCGCCGGGTTTCCGGCGCGCGTACTCGGCGATCACCCGGGTGTACTCCGCGAGTGTGTCCACATCGGACAGATGACACAGCCCGAGTTCGTAGCCGCCGCCGACGGCGTGGATGTGCGCGTCCTGGAAACCGGGCAGCAGCAGCCTGCCCCGCAGGTCGATCACCTCGGTCTTCGGGCCGGTGAGCGCGGGGACGTCGTCGCCGAGCGCGCTGATCCGGCCACCGGTGACGGCGACGGACGTCGTCACGCCGACCGCCCACGTGAGCCCCCGCCCGCCGGGGGCTCTGCGTGCGGGGGGCAGGGTATGGCAGAGTTACGCGATGACGGGGGACCTCGCCCCTGGG
>NZ_JBHYIK010000014.1:121448-139639 GCF_042739735.1 Amycolatopsis sp. NPDC059027
GGGTCGTGCCTACCCCGTGTGTGGTGGGGGGTGTGCGGGGGGGTCGGGTCGCCCGGGTCGTGCTCTCCCTCCTGGGGCCGGGGCGGGGGCTCGCCCCCCCCCCCCCCCCCCCGCTCCGCACCGGGCCGCCGGTGAAGATCAGGTCGGCGGGAGCGTTCTGCATGAGGACCTCTTTCCCGGGGTACGGCGCCGAGGGCGGGCGAGCCGGTCAGAGCAGCTTCCACGCCCCGGTGAGCGTATCCCGCAGGATCTGCTCCATCTCGTCGAACTGCGTCTGGTCGCAGATCAGCGGCGGGGACAGCTGGATGACCGGCTCACCGCGGTCGTCCGCGCGGCAGTAGAGGCCGTTCTCGAACAGGGAACCGGAAACGTGGTCGCGGAGAATGCGCTCGGACTCCTCGGCGTTGAACGTCTCCTTGGTGGCCTTGTCCTTGACCAGCTCGATGCCGTAGAAGAACCCGGCGCCGCGGACGTCACCGACGATCGGCAGGTCCAGCAGCCTGTCCAAAGTGGACTTGAAGCGCGCCTCGTTGTCCAGCACGTGCCGGTAGATGCCTTCGCGCTCGATGAGGTCGAGGTTGGCCAGCCCCACGGCGCAGGCCATCGGATGCCCGCCGTAGGTCGACCCGTGCATGAACGTCGTGGAGGTGCGCAGGAACGGCTCGGCGATCCGGTCGCTGATCAGCACCGCGCCGAGCGGCGCGTACGCCGAGGTCAGTCCTTTCGCGACAGTGAGGAGGTCGGGCTGGTAGCCGTACCGGGACGCGCCGAACTGGTGGCCCAGCCTGCCGAACGCGCAGATCACCTCGTCGGACACGAGCAGGACGTCGTTGTCGTCGCAGATCTTGCGGACCCGCTCGAAGTAGCCCGGCGGCGGCACGAAGCAGCCGCCGGTGTTCTGCACGGGCTCGAGATACACCGCGGCGACCGTGTCCGGTCCCTCGAACTCGATGGCCTGCGCGATCTGGTCGGCGGCCCAGCGGCCGAAGGCCTCGTAGTCGTCCCCGTGCACCGGCGCGCGGTAGAAGTTGGTGTTCGGCACGTGCCGGGTGCTCGGCACCAGCGGCTCGAAGTCCTGCTTCGCCCCGGGCAGCCCGGTGATCGACAGCGCGCCCTGTGAAGTGCCGTGGTAGGCGAGCGAGCGGCTGATCACCTTGTGCTTGGTGGGTTTACCGGCGAGCTTGAAGTACTGCTTGGCCAGTTTCCAGGCCGTTTCGACGGATTCGCCGCCGCTGACGGTGAAGAAGACGCGGTTGAGGTCGCCGGGCGCGCTCGCCGCGAGGCGTTCGCCCAGCTCGATCGCGGCCGGATGCGCGTGGCCCCACAGCGGGAAGTAGTCCAGCTGACGCAGCTGGCGGGCGGCCGCGTCGGCGAGTTCCGCCCGGCCGTGGCCGACCTGGACGGCGAACAGCCCGGCGAGGCCGTCGAGGTAGCGCTTCCCGTTCTCGTCCCAGACGTAGGCGCCCTCGCCCCGCACGATGACCGGGGTCTTGTCGGCCTGCGCGCCGTGGCGGGTGAAGTGCAGCCACAGGTGGTCGGCGGCCGAACCGGAGAGGCTCGGCGAGCCCGCGGGAGCGGGTTCGGTGGTTGCGGTCATGGCTATCCCTCACAGCGTGTCGGTCGGGCTCGATGGACCCGTTATCGCATATTGCGGGGAGCCTTGGCAAGGGAATCAGTCGTAATTCGTGGTTCTGCTCGACTAGATCGATTGTCCTAACCGGATAGTGCTACGGATTTCGTTGTGTCGAAGTCAGTGGCTGTTCCACTGGTAGGTCTGCTTGATCAGCTTGAGGTAGACGAGCGTCTCCGCGCTGCGCACGCCGGGCAGCGTGCGGATCCGGTTGGAGAGCAGGTCGAGCAGGGCGGCGTCGTCCGCGCACACCGCCTCGCAGATGATGTCGAACCGGCCGACGGCGATCACCACGTAGTCGATGTCGGTCATCTCGGCGAGCGCCTCGGCCACCGGTTCGATCGGGCCGTCGACGGTGATCGTGATCATCGCCTGCCGGAACATGCCGACCTGCAAGGGATCCGTGACCGCGACGATCTGGATGACCCCGCTTTCGGCGAGCCGCTGGACCCGCTGCCGGACCGCCGCCTCGGACAGCCCGACCGCCTTGCCGATGGTGGCGTAGGGCCGGCGGCCGTCCTCCTGGAGCTGCTCGATGATCTTGCGGGAGAGGTCGTCGAGCTGGGGAGCGGGCCGCTCGGAGGGGTGCGCCTTGCGGTTCATCCGGGGTTCCTTCACGCTGATCGTCGGTGGGGTCGAGCGGGGTTCCGGCGATCGTATCCGTGCCCCGGTAGGCCAACAACCGACGAAATCCGCAGCGCGGATACCGCCATCCGGCGGTGAGGGCGACGTCTCAGCCGGAGAGCAGGGCACGGTAGTGGTCGGTCGCGGGCTTGATGCCGTGGTCCGGATCGGCGTTGTAGAGGCCGTCCGGCCCCTTGGGGCCGAAGCTGTACGGCTGGTACAGCGTCGCGCACGACGGTTCGCACTCGGCGAGCCGCTGCCAGCGTTCCCATTCCGCGTCGTACCGGGCGAGGTGGTGACGCATCGCGGCCTTGTCGTACCGGCCACCGCGATCCCCGGCGAACCCGCGCAGCATGACCTCCCAGCCGTGGTGCACCACCCGGTGCCACGACTGCCCGTACCGCGCGGAGACCCGCAGGTAGTCCCGGTCGGCGTGGTCGCGCAGCGGGAGTGTCCAGGACAGCGCCACGATCTCGTCCCACATCCGTGCCGCACGCTGTTTCTCGTCGAGCACGGTCTCGACGCGGCCGGCGGCGACGACCGCGGCGAAGTCGCTGGTGAGGTCCTTGTCCGAGCCGCCGAGGAACTGGTCCCTGGTCCACATGAGCTTGCCCATCGGGTGCACGACGCTGTAGTGCCCGCGCAGCACCCCGGCCGCGGACAGCAGCGCGAGCCGCCGGAACCGGCGGAGCTGGTCACCTCGCAGGCCGAGTCTCGACGAAGCGTAGGCGGTGAACGCGCCTTCCTCGCCCAGCCCGGTGTCGCGGGCCCAGCGCGCCATCACCCAGGTGTTGAGGTCGCACCAGAGCTCGTTGCGCAGATACGGTCCGCGCCACCCGCCACCGCGCGACCACGTCCAGATACCGGCGACGATGGGGTTGCCGATGACATCGGCGAGGCCGATCGCGCCGGTCCTCGGCTGGGTGCGGAACTCCTCGAAGCCGTTGACCACGCCGTCGATCACGTAGTTCGGGAAGGCGCCCTTCCCTTCGTACTCGCGCTGGCACTGGACCTCGATGATCTGCCGGTGCCTGCCGACGCCGATGGTCTGGTTGAACGGGATGGTCCGCCAGAAGTCCTTCGCGGTGTGCTTGATCGAGAACACCAGGTTCTCGTGCGTATCGACCTTGTCGGTCACCTGCCGGTAGAACGTGGGGTCGCTGGTCAGCTTGTCGCTCCCGGTCGACCACGTCCGGTAGAAGATCCGCTTGCCCGCGCGGACGCAGACCTCGTCGCGCAGGATGCCGAGCAGCGTCAGGTGGCTGCCCTCGCCGTTGGTGATCGGGTTGTTCCCGGTGTGGAACGGCATGTTCTGCAGGTATGTCTCCCCGGTGCGCACGACGAGACCGTCGAGATCGGGGAACCGGGTGAAGACCTCGCGCAGCATGAGCCGGTGGATCCGCTGGGTGAGCGGGCGTTCGAGGCTGATCCGGCCCTTGTCGTCGAGAACCTGGTCGCCGTAGAGCTCCACCAGCCGTTTCGGCAGCACGATGATGTCGGTGAAGACGTACGCGGCGATCCCGGCCGCGTGCGCTCGCGCGATATGGGCGTCGATGGTCCGTGCCGCCGCCTCGACCCAGGCACGGCCGGGCGAACCCGCGGGGAAGACACGCGGATCGAAGGAGTCGAAGGTGATCGCGGCGTGCGGTGGTTTGAACTCGTTGATCACCTGCCCGTCGTAGCCGTATTCCTTGAGCTTCGCGGGATCGGTGAACCGGCTGGAAAACGACGGTTCGCCCGGGTTGTTCTGCACCATGTCGAGCAGGAACGGCAGCCTGCGCCCGGCCGGTTTCGGCGCGGCGAACGCAGGCGTGGCGAGTGTCGTGCCCGCTAGGCCCGCCGCGAGGACGAGGCCGCCCCGTAGCGCGGTCCGTCGGCTGGTCTCCCGTTCGAATGCCGCGCACATGGGCGGTTCCTTCCGCTATTCACCTCGAATAGATCAGATGTATTCGTGCTGAGCGTAAGAACGCTGTGAGGTGGCGTCAACCGCCGCGTGCTGGAAGACTGGCGTGTTCATCATCGTGAACACCACGGTGAATAAGGGTTTCGCTGGCCACGTCGAGGTGGGACTCTTGCCTCGGCGACTCTCGGCCTGGTACGCCTGGAACGCTTAGACATCTGATGACCACTGCGGGACTTCGGGAGTGAGGCAACGATGCCGGAACAGCGT
This sequence comes from Amycolatopsis sp. NPDC059027, assembly GCF_042739735.1. Classification (NCBI taxonomy): domain Bacteria; kingdom Bacillati; phylum Actinomycetota; class Actinomycetes; order Pseudonocardiales; family Pseudonocardiaceae; genus Amycolatopsis; species Amycolatopsis sp. NPDC059027. The sequence goes on from NZ_JBHYIK010000014.1 coordinate 125,873, forward strand.
GGGATCAGCCGACGCAGCATGCTCGCCGCGGCGGGCGTCGCCGCGGGCGCCGGGATGCTCGGATTCACCGCGCCGGCCGCTCAGGCCGCGGACCTCGCCCGCCCCGCGGCCACGCCCTGGTTCCCCTCGGCGAAGTTCGGGATCTTCATCCACTGGGGCGTCTATTCCGCGCTGGCCTGGGGCGACGCCAAGCACGCCGCCGAGTGGTACCTCTACGCGATGAACGTCACGGATCCGGCGCGTGGCACCGGAACCCGCGATCACCACCTGCGTACCTATGGCGCGAACGTGAACTACGACGACTTCATCCCGCGCTTCACCGCGCGCCGCTACGACCCGCGTGCCTGGGTGCGGCTTTTCGAGCAGGCCGGAGCGCGGTACTTCGTACTCACCTCCAAGCACCACGACGGATTCCAGCTGTTCGGTAATCCGGCGTCGGACCGCAACTCCGTCCGGCTCGGGCCGCACCGGGACCTCGTCGGCGAGCTGTTCCACGCCGCCCGGCACTCCGGCCTGAAGCGCGGGCTGTACCACTCGCTCGGCGAGTTCTACAGCCCCGCGCTCGGCACGCCGCCGCGAAACCCTTACAGCGGCGTGGAAATCCCGTACACCGGCTATCGTCCGGTGACCGACTACGTGCGCCAGTACGAGCATGTCCACCTGAAGACCCTGATCGACCGTTACGACCCGGATGTGCTGTGGGCGGATGGCCAGGGCTACCACGAGTTCGGCGGCGGCTCGATCTTCCGGCCGAAGGTGTGGGACTGGCACAGCGACGAGATCCTCGGCTACTACTACCGCAACGCCGCCAACCGGCCGCGTCCGAAGAGCGTCGTGGCCAATGACCGCTTCGAGGCCGCGCACCCGGACTTCGCCACCGTGGAAGGGGACAACAAGAAGTACGTCCTGCGCCCCGACCCGTGGGAGGCGTGCCTGAACATCGGGAAGTCGTGGGGATACAACGAAAACGAGGATCCGGCGAAGATCAAGTCCTCGGCGCGACTGGTCCAGTTGCTCGCCGAGGTCGTCAGCAAGAACGGCAACATGCTGCTCAACATCGGCCCGCGCGAGGACGGCACGATCCCGGACTGGATGAGCACCCGCCTGCTCGACGTCGGCCGCTGGTTGCGGATCAACGGCCGCGCGATCTACGGCTCGGTACCGTGGCAGCGGGCGATGGACGGCGACCTCTGCTACACCCGCACCCGCGACGCGTTCCACCTCATCCCGCTGCACTGGCCCGGCGCGAAGCTCACCGTCCCCGGCGACGTCCCGATCACCGACCGCTCGCGAATCCGCTTGCTGGGCGGCCATTCCCGCCCGCTTCCGTGGACGCGCGCCGCGGACGGGATCGTCATCGAGCTACCGGCGCGGCGCACCGACGACTTCGGTGAGGAGTTCCCCGCGGTCCTGTCCGTGAGCCGCTGACCCGCGTCTATTGACCGGACTGACGGATGATCTCGTCGACAACGCGCGCAAGCGGTTCGGTGGCGTCGATGACGATCCCGTTCCTGGGAACGTCTTCTTTCGTCTGATGCAGGCGCACGATGAGGTCTCGTTCCGATTGCTTCGTGCCCCACTCGTTGTCCGGCCGCTGGTCGAGACGCCGATGTAAGGTTTCGATGTCGACCTCGAGGACGAAGACGCCGTCGAACAGATCGATGAACTTCGAGAAGTTCCTGGAGCCACCGCAGAAGAACGTCACCGCGTCGTCGTGGTTGGCTATCAGCGATTTCACCTTGTCGATCTGCCAGATATGATGCTCGTGCCTGAACCCGTCCAGTGGCTCGCCGGTTTCCGGGTGGCCTTGATAGGCCAATTCGCGGTCACCATGGATGGCATGGTAGCCGCGCCGGAGCAATTCTGTGCACACCGAGGTCTTGCCAGTGCCGGAAACGCCTTCGATCAGGTAGTTCTTCATGCCCATCACCAGACAGTACAAGAGCGGGTGAGCCGAGCTGCCGGGTTGAGCGGAAGGTCTGTCTCGCCGGGCCGGTCTGCCCTAGCTTGCGAGGGGGCGATGGAGAACATTGCGTCTAGGTGTGCGTAAGGGATCTACGTAGTCCGGCGGGATGAACTCGGGGAGTCCGTCTTCGGCGACGCGGACCTTCCAGTTGGCTTTGTGGAGGAGTCGGTGGTGCGCTCCGCAGAGCAGCACGAGATTTCGGAGGACGGTAAATCCGCCGTGTGCCCATTCGATTATATGGTGGGCGTCACAATGTCGGGGCTTGCGATGACAGCCCGGGAAAGCGCAGCCACCGTCCCGAATGTTCAACGCTTTTCGTAGCGCCGGGGTGACGAGTCTCTTGGCGCGCCCGAGGTCGAGGGGTTCGCCCTTGGTGCCGAGTACTGCGGGGATGACCTGGCAGTCGCAGGCGAGCATCCGGGCGTCGGTAGCGGAGATCTGCGAGACCATGTCCAGGCACGCCGTACCGAGCTTCGACTTCAAGTCGTCCAGCGTGACCGTGACCAGGAGTTGGGCGCGGTCGCCGCCGGGCACGTCCGGAACATTGGCCAGCATGGCGATGGCTTCGCCGAAGGCTTCCCCGTACCGCTGGGACGGCGACCGCAGGTCCGGCCATTTGTCTTCCCCCGCAGGCCTGGGCGTGGCGAGGGGATCGAGGATGGTGCTGAGGCGGGTCCCGGTGATGGGGTCGAGCTGTCCGTCGATGTCGAACCAGCTGTCTTTCCGCTGTCGCAGCCGCAACTCGGGCTTCCGCTCCGGCGGGTCCGGGTCTTTCGGTTCCTTCCCGTCCTGGTCCATCCGCGCCAGCAACTCATCCGCGGCCTTGACCACTTCTTGCGGTGTGGCGTGGCGAGCGAGTTCGACGAGGATCTTCTCGGCTTTGCTTCTGTCCTCTTCGGACACAAAGCTGGGAACCTTCTTGAGGAACTGGAGGATCCGGTCGCTGTGGTGTGGTCCGATCTCACCGTCGAGTGCGGCCGCGTGCGTTGCTGGCGCTGCGGCGGGGAGTTCGGTACCGTCGATGTTGCGGCCAGGGTTCAGCCCGTGGGCTCGGTCGAGGTACTTTTTGGCTTCACCGCGCGACATTCGTGCCATGTGCGCGAACCATGCCGCTGTCGACCCATACCCGTACAACTCGGACACGCCGCGAGAGTCGATCTCCGCGAGGTACTGACCAAGCTCAGCGTCCAAGCGCCACAAGGACTCCAGTCGCGTACGCACCTCGTCGGCGAGTGCACGACCGGATCGCCGCCACAGCTCCTGCGGCGGTTCCAGAGTGGACAGAGTCTCGGACACGCCACCATCATACCGCGCTAGTAGAACATATGTACGACACGAACGGGTGAAGTAAATGGTCAGGTTTCTTTGCTTGCGCTGGCGGGGTTTGGGATGGTTTTGCTGGGAGAGAAGGGGTTCGTCCGTCGTGTGATGAGTTGGCCGCGTTGTCAACCGGTATCCACTGGCTGGGTCGCGGGATAACGGGTTCGCTGTGTAGCGATCTCAGGATCGATGCCACTTTCTCAATGATCGTGGCATTCGAATGCCACGCAAGACCGTTGTAGCAAGCCTTCGGCTGTGGGCAGGGCTCACCGTCAGCGCGTTACCAAGCCATCGCGGCCGAGTGATCGGCCACCAGTTCGGCCAGCCGGTCAGGGGCGGCTTGAGTCGCCGGCCCGCCAGGGCCGATTTGAACGTCCCGTGTGCTGGTTCCCGGCTGCTCGCTCAGGGCGCGAACCGTCCCGACACCGCGTTCGACCAGAACGATGGCCGTGGCGACGACACCCTCCAGCAGCGACCGCAGGATCAGGTGGTTCGACTCCCGATAAAGCCGGGTCAGAGCGTCGGTGAACCGTGTGAAGGCAACGAGATCGATCCCATGGCAGTCCGGATCGCCGGGTCCGCACCTGCCGGCACCGATCCCCGATGGCAGCCCGACCAACGGTTCCAGAGCCTTGGTCATACTCACGAACAGCTTGCCGGGGCCATTCGACGGATTCCACAGCGTCTGCTCGCCGACATCGAAATACTGGCTCATGACCTTCCCTCCTCGACCTCGGACACGACAGGCGCCGAGCATGCACATGGTTGCTCGACGAGGCCGATGATGCCTGCGACATGGTGGGCCACTGCGAGGGGAGTGAGGCCGTCGGTGCCGATCACGTGATCGGCGGTGGTCGTCTGCGCTGCTTCATAGCGAGCACGGAAGAAGTCGTTCACGGCCGGTCGTGCGGGGTCCGCTTCGAAGCGCCGGCGCCAGGTGTCGTAGCTCGCGCGCAGGTGAATCGATATGGTCGGGGTACCGGCCGGGAGTAGCGCGGTGACGAGGCGCTGCATGTCCGGGGACTGGAAAACCCAGGTGATCAGCAGGATGTCGACCTCGGCTTGGGCGGCGTGGGCCGCGACGGCACGCAGGTTGGCTCGCACCATGGTCTTCATCCGTTCGTCGACGCGCCAGGGCTGGTGCAGCCACAGGTGGTCGACGTCGACCCATTGGACGAGATCCGGCCCGCGCTCCGCGAGAGTCAGCAGGCAGCCCGCCACGCTGGACTTGCCGACACCGGGCGCTCCGCCCAGCAACACCGTATGCACCGGCGAAAGGTAGCGGCGGCCGGTGGTCCATGCCACCACTTTTCCCCGACGATCGGAGCTGGCACGCCACTTCGCCGGATCCGTACTCTGGGTACGCCCGTGCCCAGAGTGATCGGGAGGAACGATGGGTGATCAGGCGAGGTCCCGGCGTGCGTTCCTGCGTGGTTCGTCCGCGGCGGCGGTGAGTGTCGCGGCCGTGCTGGCCGGGGCGGGAACCGGTTACGGGAGCCCGAAAGGCGGGCGCTCGGTGGCGATTCTCGGGGGTGGGGTCGCCGGGCTCACGGCGGCACACGAGCTGATCGAACGCGGCTTTTCGGTCACCGTGTACGAGCGGAACGTCTTGGGTGGCAAGGCACGCAGCATCGGTGTGCCGGGCTCGGGCAAGGACGGCCGCCCCGATCTGCCCGGCGAGCACGGATTCCGGTTCTTTCCCGGGTTCTACCACAACCTGCCGGACACGATGCGCCGGATTCCCTTTCTCGGCAAGCAGAACGGTACGTGGGACAACCTCACCCGGGCGAGCGCGGTCCTGATGTCCCGGATGGGCGGCCGTGCCGATCTGACGATTCCCTTCCCGTTCCCGCTGCCGACGAATCCGCCGCCGCTGACCCCGGAGAGCTTCCTGGCCTCGGTGATCTCGATGTTCCAGACGCTGCTCCGGCTCCCGCCGCACGAGGCCGCGTTCGCCGCCGAGAAGCTGCTGGTTTTCGTGACCAGCTGCGACGAACGACGCCGGGGACAATGGGACGACGTGACCTGGGCGGACTACACGCGCACGGCGTGGTTCTCCGGCGAGTACGACAAGCTCTTCGCCGACGGGCTTATCCGCAACCTCGTCGCGAGCAAATCGAAGGACGCCAGCACCTACTCGATCGGCGTGGTCGCCGAGGCGGTGTTCTGGAGCCTGATGGGGCTCGGCAACGAGTCAGGGTCCAGTGTGGACAGAGTGCTGTGCGGAAGTACCAACGAGATGTGGCTCGATCCGTGGATCGGCTACCTCCGGGCGAAGGGCGTCGCGTTCCGGGCCGGATGGGCTGCGGACGCGCTCGAGATCGGCGGCGGCCGGGTCACCGCGGCTTCGGTGGTGAACAAGGCAGGCGAGCGGCGCCGGGTGGAGGCCGGCTGGTTTCTCTCGGCGATGCCGGTCGAGCGCGCGATGAAACTGCTCAGCCCGGCGGTGCTCGCGGCCGATCCCGGTCTCGCCGGAATACGCGAGCTGGGCACCGACTGGATGGTGGGCCTGCAGTTCTTCCTGAACCGGGAACTGCCGATCACGCCGGGGCACGTCAACTACGAGGACTCCGCCTGGGCGATCACCTCGATCAGCCAGCAGCAGTTCTGGAAGCGCCCGCTCGACGGTTACGGTGACGGCACCGTGCGGGACTGCCTGTCCACGATCCTTTCGGACTGGGGCAGGCCGGGGAACTTCACGGCGAAGACGGCGCGGCAGTGCACTCCGGAGCAGATCGCGGCCGAGACGTGGGCGGTGATGAAGGCCCATCTCAACGACACCGGTCAGGCAGTCCTCGAGGACGACATGCTGCACTCCTGGTTTCTCGACCCCGCGATCACCGGGGCCGGAACGTCCGATGTGGACAACGACACGCCGTTGTTCATCCAGAAACCCGGTACCTGGAAGGCCCGGCCGACGGCGAGAACCGCGATTCCCAATCTGTTCTTCGCCGGCGACTGGATCAGGACGAACATCAACGTGACCACAATGGAGGGTGCGAACGAGGCGGCCCGGCAGGCGGTCAACGGCATCCTCGACGCCTCGGGCTCGGCCGAACCGAGGTGCTCGGTCGCGCGGCTGTGGGTCAACCCCGCTTTCGACGCCTTCAAGGCCGCGGACCGCGGGATGTACCAGCTGGGGCTGCCCCACGCGTTCGACCTGGCGGATCCACGACGGCCATAGCGACCTCCCTTGACAGCCCGGGACCCAAGTTGTACATGTTTGTACATGTCCGCACGAGTGGGTTTCGGGAAACGCTCCAAGCTGGTGGAGGACCTGGCAGGGCAGATCAGGTCCGGGCGGTTGCCGACCGGCGCGCGGCTGCCGGGCGAGAACCGGCTGGCCGAGCTGTACCAGGTCAGCAGGGGCACGGTCCGCAGCGCGCTGTCCGAGCTTCAGCAGCGCGCGCTGATCACGACGCAGACCGGTGTCGGGTCGTTCGTCACGTTCGACGGCGTCCATCTCGACCAGGGCGTCGGCTGGGCCCGCGCGCTCGCGGAGTCGGGGTTCACGCTGACCACCGAGCTCATCTCCATCACCACCGTGCGTGATCAGGAGCTGTCCGAACAGTTCGAAGTGGACAGTTTCGTCGCGGTGCTGCGCAGGCGCCGCGCGGAGAACGGCCACCCGGTGTCCCTCGAACGGTCCCTGCTGCCCGGCGACGGCCCGCTCGCCGACCTCCCCGAGCGAGGACTCGTCGACGACTCGCTCACCGCGACGCTCACGGCCGCGGGGCTGCGGGGCGTGAGCGGCGAGCAGTGGATCACCACGCGTGCCCTCGACGATCAGGCCGAACTGCTGGAGCGCGGTCCCGAGGAGCAGTTCCTGCAGGCCGTCCGGATCACGCTGAGCGCCACCGGGACGCTCGTCGAGCACGTCACCAGCCTGCTCGACCCCGCCCGGTTCCGCTTTCACCTGCGGTTCGGCCCCCAGTGAAGCCTTCAGCGAAGTCCCCAGTGAGCCGGGAGAGAGCGCTCGGCGCGTTCTACGGGCTCGCGATCGGGGACGCGCTCGGCATGCCGACGCAGTCGATGTCGCGGACCACGATCGCCGAGACGTATGGGCCGATCACGGGCTTCCGGGACGCGGTCGCCGAACAGCCGATCGCGCCGGGCATGGCGGCAGGGTCGATCACCGACGACACCGAACAGGCACTGCTCGTGGCCCGTCTCGTGATCGAGGGCGACGGCCACATCGAGCCCAAGGCGTTCGCCGACGCCTTACGTGACTGGGAGGCGGACATGATCCGCCGCGGCTCGCTCGACCTGCTCGGCCCTTCGACGAAACGCGCGCTGGACCGGCTCGACGCCGGGGTGCCCGCAGAGGAGGCCGGTCGCGAGGGCACCACCAACGGCGCCGCGATGCGGATCACCCCGATCGGGATCGCGACGCCGCTGGGCGAAGGCTTCGTCGACGCCGTCGTCGAGGCCAGCCGGGTCACGCACAACACCGGGCTGGGCATCGCCGCCGCGGCCGCGGTCGCCGCCGCCGTGTCGTCCGGTGTGGACGGTGCGGACCTCAAGTCCTCTTTGGACGAATCGGAACGCGCGGCCGCCGAGGGCGCGCGGCGGGGTTATTGGATCGCGGGCGGGGACATCGCCGCCCGGCTCCGCTGGGCACGCGGCTGGGTGCGCGGGATGGACCGTGCCACGCTGGCCGACGCGCTCGCCGAGGTGATCGGAACCTCGGTCGCCGCACAGGAATCCGTGGTCGCCGCGGTCGCGCTCGCCGAAGCACTCGGCGACGACCCCGCTGCGGCGTTGACACTGGCCGCCGAGATCGGCGGCGACACCGACACCGTGGCTGCCGTGTGCGGGGCGATCCTCGGCGCACACCACGGCATCGCCGGGCTTCCCGCACACCTGGTGCGCCAGGTGCGGGAGGTCAACCGGCTCGATCTGGCCGCCCTCGTGGACGGCCTGCTCCATCTGCGAGGTAGGCATGGTCAAATCGGCTCAGGAGACGGCGGAACGCGCGGGCGCGCTGGAGACACGCGGCATTGAACCCGTGCCCGCCGCCGAGCGTGGCGGGCATCCGATGCAGTTGTTCTGGGTGTGGTTCGCCGCGAACATCAGCATTCTCGGGCTGCCGCTCGGCGCGACGCTGGTCGCGGTGCAGCACCTGGCGTTCTGGCAGGCGGTGATCGTCGCGGTGATCGGCGCCGCCGGTTCGTTCGCGATCGTCGGCGTCGTCTCCATCGCGGGACGTCGTGGCGGCGCTCCCGGGCTGACACTTTCGCGCGCGGTGTTCGGTGTGCGGGGCAACTTCGGGCCGACGGTGGTGTCGCTGATTTCCCGCCTCGGCTGGGAAACCGTGAACACTACCACCGCCGCGTTCGCCTTCCTCTCGCTCTGCGCGATCCTGTTCGGCACCGACGCCGGGGCGAAGGCCTCGCCGGTGCTGACGATCGTCGGCGTCGCGTTGTTCGTGCTGCTCACCGTCACCGTGTCCGGGCTCGGGCACGCCGTGCTGGTAGCGGTGCAGCGGTGGTCGACCTGGGTCTTCGGCGCGCTCAACATCGTCGTCGGGGTCAGCCTCGTCACGCGGATCCACTGGGACAAGGTGTTCGCCGCCTCGCCGGCCCCGGTCGGCGCGATGATCGCCGGGATCGGCACGATCGCGGCCGGTACCGGGATCGGCTGGGCGAACGCCTCCGCCGACATGTCGCGGTACCAGTCACCCGCCGTGCGAGCGGGCTCGCTGATCGCCTCGGCCGCCGCGGGTGCCGGAATTCCCTTGGTGCTGCTCATTTCCCTGGGCAGCCTGATCTCGGCGGACGACCCCTCACTGGCCTCGGCGGGCGACCCGGTGGCCGCGATCCGCGAGCTGCTGCCGGGCTGGATGGCGGTGCCGTACCTGATCGCCGCGTTCGGCGGACTGTTGCTGTCCAACCATCTTTCGGTCTATTCCGCCGGGCTCACCACGCTGACGCTGGGCATCCGGATCAAGCGGGTGTACGCGGTGGTGGTGGACATCGTCGTGACGTTCCTCGGCTCGCTGTACTTCATGCTGGTGGCCGACGGCTTCTACGGCCCGTTCATCGCGTTCATCAGCCTGCTCGCGGTACCCATCACGGCCTGGGTCGGTGTCTTCCTCGTCGACATGATCCGCAGACGTTCCTACGATCCGGAGGCGTTGATGGACATGCGCCGCACCAGCGCGTACTGGTACCGCGCCGGTTGCGAACCCCGTGCGTTGTTCGCGTGGGCGGTGGCGATCGTGGCGGGCTACCTGTTCACCACGGCGGGCACCGGCAAGGACGTCTGGTTCGCCGGCCCGTTCGCGCAGACCTGGCTCGGCGTCAACGGAGTCGGCTGGGTCGTCACTTTCCTTGTCGGCGCCGGGATGTACGCGGCGCTCGGCGGAGCGAGGAGCATCCGATGACCGGCCGTCTCGTCCACACCGGACAGGCCATTGTGGACCTCGTGATGCGGGTCGGCGCGCTGCCGCCGCCCGGTGGGGACGTGCTCGCCTCGGACGTCCGGCTCACCGCGGGCGGTGGCTTCAACGTCATGGCGGCCGCGGCCCGTGCCGGGGCCGAGGTGATCTACGCGGGTGAACACGGAACCGGGCGGTTCGGCGACATCGTCCGGGACGCGCTGGCCGCCGAGGACATCGCGCTGGTCCAGCCACCGACCACACCGGACACCGGGGTGTGCGTGGCGCTGGTGGACGCGACGGGCGAGCGGACGTTCATCACCGAGACCGGCGCCGAGGGCACGCTCACCGCCGAACATCTCGGCCGGGTGGAGCTGGAGAACGACGATCTGGTCTATGTCACGGGATACAGCCTGGTTCGTGAGTCCAATCGGGACGCGTTGCTGGCCTGGTTGCCGGAACTGATGGGTCAGCTCGTGCTGCTCGACCCCGGACCGCTCGCGGGTGACATACCCGCCGACGTCTGGCGCGGACTGCTCCCGCATGTGGACGTCCTGTCGTGCAACGCCGCCGAGGCGCGCACAATGTCCGCTGTGGATGGTGTGGACGAGGTGCCGGTGCGGATCACCCGGATCGGCGCCGACGGCTGCGACGTGACCGAGGACGGCGTGACCGTCCGGGTGGGTGGTTTCCCCGTCGATCCGGTGGACACCAACGGGGCAGGGGACGCGCACACCGGTGTGCTGGCCGCGGAACTGTTGCGGGGCGAGGACATCCTGGTCGCGGCCGAACGCGCGAACGCGGCCGCCGCGCTGGCCGTCACCGAATACGGCCCGGCGACGGCGCCGAAGCGCGAAGAGGTCGAGAAGTTCCTGGTCGCCAGGGCGGTCGCGCACTAGGTCAGTGCTCGTCCGTGGGCTCGGCGACGGTGTCGATGGCGTGGACGAGCTCGTCCAGCGCGGGCAGCGCGGCGGTGAGCAGATGCTGCCAGCCGGGGTGCAGACGCTCGACAGCGGCGCTCAGGATCGCGTCGTTCGTGGCCTGCCAGGCGCGGACGGCCTTCGTGCCCTCCGAGGTGAGCCGCAGGGAGACCGTACGCCGGTCGTCGCCGCCGGCCCGGGTGATCATGCCGCGCTTCTCGAGGCCGTTGACCAGCGTCGTGACCGAGTTCGGTGCCAGGTGCAGCGAACGCGCCACCCGGCTCGGGCGGGCGCCCGGGTTTTCGGCCAGTGAGGACAGGAGTTCCAGTTGCGCCACCGAAAGCGTGTTGCCAGGGTCCTTGGCCCGTGCCGCGCGCCGCATGGCCCTGCGCAGCCGGGCGACGGCGTCGGCGAGTGAGCTTTCCTGGCCGGTCATCGGTTCGCGCCCGCAGGGCGGAGCAGCAGCCCGGTGAGTCCCATGAGGACGGCGACCGCGGCCATCGCGCCGAGTGCGCTCAGCGTGCCCAGCCCGCCGGACCCGAGGTTGAGACAGAAGGTGACCAGTGCGATCCCCAGCGCGGTGCCCAGCCCACGCGCCATGTTGACCAGCCCTCCTCCGGTGGCGGACATCCGCCGCGGGATCGCCGCCATGATCGCCGCGTTGTTGGCCGGGATGAACACGCCCAGCCCGGCCCCGGTCAGGGCGAGGAGCATACCGACCGCGAGCGGGGTGCTCCCCGCGAGCAGCAGCGAACCGACGCCCAGCACACTGATCGCCGCGCCGAGCGTCGCCCGTGCCCGGGTCGGCCAGCCCGGTGGCACCACCTTGCCCGCCGTGAGCGCGGCGAGGGCGAATCCGGCGGGCAGCGCGGTCAGCACGAGACCGGCGTGGGCGCCGAGAACCTGCGGGAACAGCGTCAGCGGGCCGAACAGCACGAGATAGCCGCACAGCGCGCCGGCGAGCCCGGCCCAGACCGCGCGCGGGCGCAGCACGGACAGATCGACCAGCGGATTCGCCGTCCGGCGTTCGGTCAGGTACAGCAGCACCGCGCCCACCACGAACCCGATGGCGAGCGTCACCACGGCCCAGGTGGGGAGACCGAGGCCGGAGAACCCGGAAAGCAGCAGCAGGACCGACGTCGTGGTGAGCAGCAGCAGGCCGAGCCCCGGCCAGTCGAACCGGCCGAGCGGCGTGCGCTCTTGCGTGCGCGGCAGGAGGAATCGCCCGGCGAGCAGGGCCAGGCAGCCGATCGGGACGTTGACCCAGAACACCCACCGCCAGCCGGCGGTGTCGACGAGCAGCCCGCCGAGCGCGGGACCGAGCGCGAGCCCCAGCGCCTGCGCGGCGGCCTGGACGCCGAGCGCGGTGCGGGCCTGGTCGCGGCGCACGCTGGTGACGACCAGCGCGACGCTGTTCGCCTGGAGCATCGCGGCCCCCAGCGCCTGCAGGACGCGGAACCCGATGAGCCAGCCGAGACCGGGTGCCAGCCCGCACGCGGCCGAGGCCAGGGTGAACACCGCGAAGCCGTAACCGTAGACGAGCTTGCGGCCCAGCGCGTCGGCGACGCGTCCGGCAACCGTGACCAGCCCGACGAGGGTGAGCAGGTACGCCAGCGACACCCACTGAACGGCTGCCAGTGGCGTCGCGAACTCGTGCTGCAGCGCGGGGAAGGTGAGCGTGACGATGCTGGCGTCGAGCTGCCCCATGAACGCTCCGAAGCAGACGGTGCCCACCGCGAGCCAGCCCGCCTTCGGATGCTCGCGGACGGCCCGCGGCCGCGGCGTCTCCACCATGAGCACTGGGTGCCTCCTTCCTAGTTCATTCTGACACAGAACTATTGCTCACGCCCAGGCGCTGTGGTTCGGGTAGTGTGCGTCACACCTCGTTCTGACGCAGAGGTAACCTGTGGTCGGGGTCGTGAAGGACTCCTTACCGGCACTGAGCGCCGGTAAGGAGTCCTTCGCGGACGAACGCGACCGCGATTCCGGGCGCCAGGGGTAACGCTTTCTTCGTGACGCTTTCGTGATTTCGGTTTACCGGCACCGAAAACCGGGCCCTTCGAGTGAAAACGCGGCACGGGTGAGCCTGGGTAACGAATTCTCCGGCCGTGACGACTGAGCAGCCGTGAGCGACGCGGAACCACCGGCGTTGTTCGTCCTGTAGGGCAAGAGTGGCACCGGAACGGAACAGTGAGCCGATGATGCACCACAGACGCTGGCGAAGAATCGCCACCATCGCCATGGCGGCCGCGCTGGTCGCCCTCCCGTTCGGCACGGCTTCCGCGAGCGCCGACGACGTGCCGAGCAGCGCGGTCACGGTCGGCGCCACGACTGTCCATCGTGGTCAGACATTCACGGTGACCCAGCAGATTCACAACACCCAGCAATTCACCGTCACTTTCGCCAAAGCGGCGCTTTATGGCCAGCAGACGGCGATCACCGATCTCGCCGACCTGGTTTCGTGCACCGGGACGACGGCGCCGTGTTTCCAGTACGGCAGCAGCTATCGCGCGCCGTTCGGCGATCTCGCGGCGGGGGAGACCCGGACCGTGGTGTACACCCTCCAGGTCAAGGACACCGCGCCGCTGGGCACGGTCACGCTGCAGCATCAGTTCGTCGGCGACAACTACGCCTTCGAGACGCTGACCGGTCCGGACCTCACCGTGACGCAGGGCGTCGCGGACGTCGGCGTGAAGCTGACGGCCGCGCAGCACGGGCTCCTCTCCCCGGAGATCGACTACACGATCACCCTGACCAACGCGGGTCCCGGCGACGCCTCCGCGGTGCGGGTGGCCGCGACGTACTCGTCCGCGCTCCAGTTCACCCGCTCGGCCGACTGCGCGCATCCGGCCGGGACCAGGACCGTGACCTGTGACGTCGCTTCGCTGCCCGCGGGGTCGAGCAAGAACCTGCGTTTCACTGCGAGCCTCGGCGTCCTCACGCTCGGCTCGTTCACGACGACGGCGAAGATCCTCTCCAGCTTCCCGGCGGACCCCAACGCGGCCAACAACAGCGCCAGCAGGACGTGCACGGCCCTCACCGGCCTGATCATCAGCTGCTAGCCACTCCACCCCCTCCGGGGGGGGGGGCCGGGGGGGGGGGGCGCGGGGGCGGGGGGAGGCCCCCCCCGCCCCCGCGCCCCGCCCCGCCGCGGAGGGGGCGTGGTCGGGGCGGGTCTAAAA
>NZ_JBHYIK010000014.1:139649-151170 GCF_042739735.1 Amycolatopsis sp. NPDC059027
GACGTGCCGTGCGCCGTCCGGTTCGCGCTTTTCCGGCCCTGACCAGGCTCCCCACGCGGGCGCTGTGAGGACGCTGAGACGTTCTCCCCGGTTTCCGCGCCCGCCGGTTGAACCCCGCACGAGCCCGGGTCGTGTTCACGGATGCGGCACGATCGCAGGCCCTCGCCCGATGGCGGGTGGCCGCGGACCGGCGTGCCCGCGTTCGCTTTCCGGTGGGAGGTTGTGCAATGGGTGAACGGTGGTGTGCCGGTATTTCCCGGCTGGTCGGGGTGCTGCGCGAAGCCGGGGAATACCGGCTCGTGGTGACCCAGCCGGTAGCGGCGGGCGCCTGTCTCTTCACCATCGGCGGTGAGGTGACCGGCACGCCCACCCGCTACACCGTGCAGGTCGGCGCGGGCGAGCACATCGACGTACCACCGGACTGCGGGAACGACGAGGTGCAGGACCTGTTCTCGTGGCGGTTCATGAACCACAGCTGCGAGCCCACGGTGGAGATCCGCGGCCGGAAGGTGTTCAGCGTCCGCGCGATCGGGCCGTGGCAGGAGATCACCTTCAACTACAACACCACCGAATACGAGATGGTGGAGCCGTTCGCCTGCCGGTGCGGCGCGGCGAGCTGCCAGGAGCAGATCCGCGGCTTCCGGTTCCTGCCCGCCGCCGAGCGCGAGCGGCTGCGGCCGTGGCTGGCCGGCCATCTGTTGTCCATACTCGACAGTGAGCTGGATGACCGTCATGTCGTTGGACATTGAGCCGCTGCGTGGTGCGGTCGAGGACGAGGCGGGCCGGCCGGCTTCGCTGTACGAATACTTCGAACGCGCCGCGAGCCGCTGGCCCGACGCGGTCGCCGTGGACATCCCGCCTTCGGCGGACCGGGCGGACCGGTGCCTGCTCACCTACGCCGAGGCCCGGCACAAGGCCGGAGCCGCCGCGCGGATCCTGCGCCGGGCCGTCCCGCACAGCTGCGTCGTCGCGGTCCTGCTGCCCCGGACGTCCGAACACCTGTACCTGACCCAGCTGGCCGTGCTCAAGGCCGGATCGGCGTATTTCTGCGTCGATCCCGCCTTTCCGGACGACCAGCTTTCGCACGTCCTGGCCGATTCCGAGGCCGCGATCCTGGTCACCGACGCCGCCGGGGCGGAACGGGCCGAGCGCATCGGGTATCGCGGCGCGGTGCTGCGGGTCGATCGGAAACTCGACACGACGGGCTGGCCGGTCGCCGCGCCACCCGCGCCGGAGGACCTCGCCTACATCATCTACACCTCGGGCACGACCGGGCGGCCGAAGGGGGTGATGATCCCGCATCGCGGCATCGTCAACCTCGTCGAAGCCGATCTCGCCGAGTTCGGGCTCGGCCCCGGCGACCGGGTCGCGCAGGGTTCCTCGGCGGCCTACGACTCGTCGGTCGAGGAGATCTGGCTCGCGCTGGCCTCCGGCGGCACCGTCGTGGTCGTCGACGACAGCACCGCGCGGCTCGGCCCGGACCTCGTGCCGTGGCTGCGGCGCGAGCGTGTCACCGTCCTCGCGCCGACGCCCACGCTGCTGCGCGCCACCGCTTGCCAGGACCCCGAAACAGAACTACCGGAACTGCGACTCGTCTATGTCGGGGGCGAGGCACTGCCGGAGGACGTCGCGGAGAAATGGGCGCGCGGGCGGCGGATGATGAACGGCTACGGGCCCACCGAATGCACGGTCACCTGCCTGTGGCAGGAGATCCGGCCCGGCGCGCCGATCGCCGTCGGCCGCCCGGTGCCGGGAATGCGGGCATGGGTGCTCGACGAGCAGCTCAATCCGGTCGCGCGCGGCGAAAAGGGCGAGCTGTGCATGTCCGGCCCCGGTCTCGCGCTGGGCTACTACCGCAACGCGGACCTGACCGCCCGGAAGTTCCCGGACCATCCCGCGCTCGGCCGCGTCTACCGGACCGGCGACCTCGTCCACGCCGAAGCCGATGGGACGCTCTTCTACCACGGACGCATCGACTCGCAGGTCAAGCTGCGCGGCTACCGCGTCGAACTGGAGGCGATCGAGACCTGCCTGTCCCGCTGCCCCGGGGTGGCCGGGGCGGCCTGCCGCGTTCAGGGTGAGGGCGCCGGCCAGGTCATCGCGGCGCATCTCGTGCTCACCGAACCGGAGGCCGCGCTGGACGTCGCGGGCCTGAAAGCGCGGGTGGGCAAGGAACTTCCGGCGTACATGGTGCCGACGCTGTTCGCCGGGATCGACCGGCTGCCGCGAGGCACCAGCGACAAGCTCCGCCGCGACCTGCTGCCGGTGATCGCCACCGCGGCCCGTCCGGCCGCCGAGCGGGTGGCCCCGTCCGATCCGGTCGAGGCAGTGATCGCGCAGGCCGTCGCGGAGGTGTTCTCCTCGTCGGGAGTATCGGTCGAGGCCGACTTCTTCACCGGCCTCGGCGGCAGCTCGCTCCAGGCGGCCCTGGTGATTTCCTTGCTGCGCAAGGATTCCCGCACCGAGACACTCACCGTGCGGGATCTGTACGAGACGCGCACGATCGCCGGCCTGGCCCGGCGTGCCGCCCCGCCGCCCACGAGCGATCCGATGACCACCCGGTTCCCGGTGCCCGCGAAACCCGGACATCCGATCGGCGTGACCGTGGTCCAGACGTTACTGCTGCTCGCCGAGCTGCTCGCGCTCGCGCCGGTCGGCTTCCTCGTGGTGTTCCGGCTCGTCCCGTGGCTGGCCGGCACGTTCGACCTGGTGACGCTGGTGCTGGCGGTGCCGCTGCTGTTCTTCCCGCTGCGGCTGCTGGCGACGCCGCTGGCCGTGTGGTTCGCGGTACGGGTCAAGAGGATTCTCATCGGCCGCTACCGGCCGCTGCGGGCGACGGTGTGGGGCGGGTTCGCCCTCCGGCACTGGATCGTGCGGCACGCGGTGCGGGCGATCCCGTGGCGGGCGATCGCCGGGACGGAGTTCCAGTGCATGGCGCTGCGGGCCCTCGGCGCGCGGATCGGCAGGCGGGTGCACCTCCACCGCGGCGTCGACCTCGCCCGCGGCGGCTGGGATCTGCTCGACATCGGCGACGACGTCACGCTGAGCCAGGACGCGGCGGTGCGGCTGGTGCAGTTCGACGACGGGAACCTCGTGGTCGGCCCGGTTTCGCTCGGGCACGGCGCGGTACTGGACGTCCGGGCCGGGGTCGGACCGCACACCCGCGTCGGCACCAACGCCTGGCTCGCGCCGCTGTCGTCTCTCCCCGGTAACGCGGTGATTCCCGACGGCCAGTACTGGGACGGCGTCCCCGCGAAGCCCGTCGGTCCGGCACCCCCGCCGCCGACACCGATCATCCGCGGCAGCTACCTGTCCCCGGTGGTGCACGGCCTCGTGATGATCGCGTGCCGGACACTGCTGGACTGGCTGCTCGCCATCCCCGCGACGGCGCTCGCCGTCGCGCTGATCCTGGCGTTCGACATCACCACCTACGACCGGCTCCTCGTGGTGCTGACGACGCCGCAGGCGTTCCTGCCGCTGCTGGGTACGGCGGCGGTCCTGACCTGCCTGACGCTCGTCGGCACCCTGATGCTCGAAGCGCTCGCCGCGCGGCTGCTCGGGCGGATCCGCGCGGGCACGATCAGCCGCTGGAGCCCCGGCTACGTCCGGGTCTGGCTGAAGACCGGGCTGGTCTCTTCGGCGGGGAACTGGCTTTCCGGCGGGTTGTACTGGCCGGTCTGGCTGCGCTGGGCGGGGATGAAGGTGGGGCGCGGCTGCGAGATCAGCACGATCATCGACGTCGTGCCGGAACTCGTCGAGATCGGGAAGGACACCTTCTTCGCCGACGGGATCTACCTCGGTGGCGCCCGCGTCCAGCGGGGGACCGTGGCGCTCGGGCGGGTGCGGATCTCGCCGGACACCTTCGTCGGCAACCACGCGGTGATCCGCGGCGGCCAGACCCTGCCGCCGGGCATCCTGCTCGGGGTCTGCACGGTGGCCGACCAGCGCGTGATCCGGCCGGGCAGTTCCTGGTTCGGGCATCCGCCGTTCGAGCTGCCACACCGGGAAATCGTGGCGAGCGACCGGAAAACGACCTACGAGCCCTCGGCGATCCGGTACGTCGACCGGCTGTTCTGGGAGTGGCTGCGGTTCGTCATCCCGGTGGTTCCGATGGCAATCGGCGTCGCGTGGTTCTGGGCGGTGGCCGCCGCTGCTCGCGTGCTCCCCGCGTGGCTGTTCTACTCGGTGGGCGTGGCGGCGATCACGACGGCGGCCGCGCTGTTCCCGATGCTGCTGGTGCTCTGTCTCAAGTGGACACTGCTGGGGAAGGTGCGGCCCGGTACGCACGCGCTCTGGTCGTGCTGGTGCAGCCGCTGGGACTTCCTTTACGTGGCCTGGGGACGGATCGGCGCCGGGACGATCTCGCGGCTGGAGGGCACGTTGCTGCTGCCGCTGTTCCTGCGGCGCACCGGGATGAAGATCGGCAAGCGGGTCGTCCTCGGCGACGGGTTCGCCCAGATCGTCGACCCGGACATGCTGGACATCGGGGACGGCGCGACCGTGAACGCCATGTTCCAGGCGCACACGTTCGAGGACCGCGTCCTCAAGATCGACAGGATCGTGGTCGGCGCCCACTCGACGCTCGCCGCGGCCACGGTTCCCTTGTACGGCGCGGAGATCGGCACGCGCACCCATGTCGCCGCGCACAGCGTCGTGATGAAGCACGAGGTGCTGCTGTCCGGCCTGCGGTACGAGGGGGTGCCGACCCGCAAGCAGGACGATTTCACGCCACTGCGCTACGGCCGCCACGCGCTGGGGATCCCGGCACACCGGCGGCCCGGCCGAGGCTGGTGACTGTGCGTTGCGTATTTACCAATGAGGCCGGAAGTAAGCCAACCAAAAAAAGCCGCAGGACCTGCGCAAACGCTTACTTCCGGCCGGTTTGGTATCTACCGGCACTGTACAAGATTCCGCCGGGTTCGTAGGATTTGCCCGGCCGGACGCCGGATCGTTCGCGTGCCGGCGTGTGGAGGTCTTGCTGATGGCCAACCCGGCCCCCCGTGACGCCGGTGAGCTGCCCACGGTCGCCGAACTGCTGGACCGGTCGGAGACCCGTCCGATGCCCCGGATCACGGACGACACCGTGCCGCCGGGATTCGCCCTGCCCGAGCCGGACCCGGGGGACGAGCCGCCGGACCGTGGCAGGCCCGCCTGGGCGCTGAAGTTCGCGTTCGGCGCCGGGGCCTTCGTGGTCCTCGCCGGGGCGGGCGTGGTCCTGCTCTCGCCCGGCGACGTACCGGAGGCCGGTGCGAAACCGGTGCCGCCCGCCACGTCGTCCGCACCGACGACGCCTTCGACGTCCGTCTCCGACAGCGGGATGGCGACGCTGAGCGCCTCGTCGGCCCCCACGACCGCCGCGGCGCAGCTCAACGGCACCGAGGCGCCTCCGCCGCCGGTCGAGCCGACCGGCCGTGCCGAGGAGAACGGCGGCCGCAAGCCCGCGGCCCCGCCTGCCGCCGATCCGTTCGGCGAGTACATGAGCTCGGTGATCAGCTCGATGCGCCGGGACTACAGCGAATGGCCGCGCCGCTGAATCTCGTGCCTCCGGCCGTGTCCCGGTTACGCTGATTCGATGACCCCCGACGACGAACGCTTTCTGCGCGCGGCGATCGAGCTGGCCGCGACGGCGCGCAGGCGAGGGAATCCGCCGTTCGGTTCCCTGCTCGTCGGTGCGGACGGCGCCGTCCTCGCCGAGGAACGCAACACCGCGGTCACCGACGCCGACATCACCGCGCACCCCGAACTGAAATTGGCCCGCTGGGCGGCGCGTGAACTCGACCCGGCGGCCGCGGCGGCCACCACGATGTACACCAGCTGCCAGCCGTGCGGCATGTGCGTCGGCGCGATCGAACGCTCCGGCCTCGGTCGGGTCGTTTTCGCGCTGTCCACGGAGCAGGTCACCGCGCTCAAGCCGTCGGGCGGGTTTTCGCCGGTGCCGCACGAAGGCCCGGCCCTGTACGACGAGGCGCGAGTTCCCGTGGAGGGCTACTACCGGTGAACAGTGGCGGCCCGGTATCGGGACCGGGCCGCCACTGTCCACAGTGGTCGATCCAGCCGGTCAGTCGCAGATGTGGCTGACGACCATGAAGGACGAACTGCATTCGCGACAGCAGCTCGACATCAGCTCCGGCCCGCCGTCCACGGCTTCGAGCGCGGGCAGCAGGTCCAGTTCGTTGATGTTCAGGCCCATGGTTCTCTTCCTCTCGATTCACCCGATGATCGCCGGGACGGCGTCCCGGACGGCTGAGCGCGGCGGGCCGATCAGCAGACGGTCGCCGCCGTGACGCAGGCGCAGCAGGAAGGAGAGCGGCCCGGCGAAGCCGTTGCCGAACGCCGCGACCACGTCGCCGCTCTCATCGGGGGTGAGCCAGCGTTCGCCGCGCCGCACGGCACGGGAGGCGAGACTCGTCGCGGTGTCGGTGCTCCAGTCGAGGTAACGCGCCTCGCCGAACACGTCCGCGCAGTCGAGCAGGAAGTCGCCGTCGGAGGCCAGGCCGTGGCACCACACCGGTGTCGACACCGCGTTCGCGCAGCGCACGGCGTACGCGGCCGCCTCGGCGAGTTCGGCTGCCTCGGTGTCTCCCGTTGCGGCGAAATAGCGCAGCAGGAACGTGCCGGCTCCGTTGGATCCGCTGCAGAATCCGGTCAGCCGGATCCGGTCCGCGCCTTCGTCGGCTTCGCCGCTCGGCCAGAACGCCGCGCGTCCGTCACGATCGGCGATCCCGGCGAGGGTTCGTACACAGCGCGCCGCGGCGTCGAGACCGCGTTCGTCCCCGGTGGCGGACGCCGCATCGAGCAGGAACGTGCCGATACCCGCGACGCCGTGTGCGAAGCCCCAGTGTTTCGTGCCCGCGAGGCTCGACCCGCTCGACGCGCTCCAGCTGATGACGTCGCCGTCGATGTCCGCGATGGCAAGGAGATGATCGGCGCACGCGCGGGCACGGTCGAGCAGATCCGCGCGGCCGGTCATGCGCCACAACGCGAGCAGCGCCAAGCCGGCGCCCGCCGTTCCCTGGTGGACGTCGGGAATCGGCCAGCGGATCGGCAGCCGGGCGGCCAGGTCCAGCCCGGCCGCCTCGACGTCCGGCGCGCCCAGCAGTCTGCCCGCTTCCACCAGGCTCACCGCGGTCCCGGCGCGGCCGAACAACAGTCCCGGGACGATCTTCGGCTCGCGGGGAAGCCGGTCGACGAGCCAGTCCGCGGTGGTCTCGACCAGCTCCGCGGTGTCGTAACCGGCGCGCATGGCCTGGCTCAGCACGGCGAGCACACCCGCGGCGCCGACGTGCACCGAGCACGGGTCGTGCCTGCTCCCGGCGGTGGAATTCGCCCACAGTGCGGGCCGGTCCGGGGTTGTGGTGGCCTCGAGTTCGGCGAGCATGTCCGCGATCAGCCGGTCGGGATCGGGCTGGGCGGGCGGGATGTACCGCGCCGGCCGCGGCTCGCGAAGTGCCGCTCGGACAACGGAAAGACTCGGCCGCGTGCCGGGGTCGTCAGCGAGGAGTCCACAGAGGACGGTGCGCAGCGCGGCCACCGCGGGCTGTCGCGTCGCCATCAGCTCGACCATTTCGACGATCCGGGTGCCGGGGCAGGCGGGCGGATGCACACCGCTCGCGAGGTACAGCATCGTCGCGCCGAGAGCGTAGAGGTCGACCGGGACGCCGGGAGCGGGGTTGATCAGCCGGGTCCGGCCGAGGATCTCCGGCGCGGTGTAGCCGGGCGTGGTCAGCAGCGGGCCGACTTCCCAGGCACGTAACGCCGATTCGAGGTCGATCAGCTTCAGCCGGTTTCCCGGGGTGACGAGGATGTTGTTCGGCGTGAAGTCGCCGAGCACGTACCCGGCCTCGTGCACCCGCTCCAGCAGATCGACCAGCTGGCGGGCGAGGTCCAGCACGAGTTCGGTGGCGGGGCCGAGGCTGTCGCCCTCGGTCGGGCGCAGCGCGCGGGCGGCGAACCGGCGGAGCGGGACGCCGTCGAGTTTCTCCTGGGCCACGAACAGATCCCCGTCCCAGGTGAACAGGCCGTGATAACGCGGGGCGGCACCGGACGAGCCCAGCGCCATCAGCATCCGGGCTTCCGCGCGGGCCCGGATGCGCGAGTCGGACCCGTCGGTGGCGGCTCCGGTGTGCCGCCGGAATCGTTTGAGGACAATGTCTTCGCCGGTCTCGGTGTCTTCGGCGATGTATACACCGCCCCGATTGGACTGCCGGATCGCGGTGCGGACCCGGTAGCGGTCGCCGACCAGTACGGACCCCGGTGTCCGGACGGGCTCGATCGCCGGGTGGAACGGATCCAGTGTCCACTCCGGAACGGCCTTGCCCACGCCGCGCTGATCGTCGACCGGGTTCCCGTCGGCGTCGGTGAGCGCGGCGACGTACTCGCCGCCGTCGGACAACACGAAACCAGGGTCGAAGGCGCCGTAGCGGTAGAACACCAGCGAATTCTCGCGGTATCGCCGATCGGTGAGAATCCACTGGCCCGGCAGGCCCAAGGTCACCTCGTGCAGTTCGGCCGCGATCGCCGCGGCGTGCTCGTCGTCGTCCGGGTACACCGTGATGAACTTGCCCGCCGCGGTGCGGTCCGCGTTCGGCTCGACGAGCCGGTGCAGCTCCCGCAGCGACTTGGTGAACTTGAACGCGCACCGGTGTTCCGCGAGTACTGCGATCGACCGGGAAAGCACGAGACACGCGGACAACGGCGTGGCGGACAGATGCAGCTTCCAGCCCTGCTCGCGGTGCCGGTATTCCCGTGGTAGCACGAAATGCCAGAAGTCGTCGACCTTGTGCCGCCACGAATCCGGATCGTGCCGGGCGAGTACGGCGGCGGCGCAGTCGGCGAGCAGATCGGCGTCCTCGACGGGCATCCTGACCTCATCCCAGGTCGTGGGAACACGGGTGCGATCAGTCTGTGCCGCCTTTCCCGGCGTGGGTATCACTCGTGGTGAGGCCAAAAGGGCAGAGCGGCCTGCCTCAAGGCGCGTCAGGGTGCTCCGCGGGGAGCAGGCCGCCGAGGAAACGGGTGACCGCCCAGTGGAACTCGTCGTCCTCTGTGGACGGTGCGGGTCCGGCCGGTTCGAGGTGATGGCCCATCGGATGCTTGTTGAGCAGGAAGCCGAGCAGGAGGTTGTACAGCGCCCGGTACGCGCGCAGGGCGTCGTCCGGGCGCACTCCCGCCGCGGTCAAGCAGGCGAGCTGGTGCCCGGCGAACGGCGCCGCGTTGCGGGAGACGTACTCGCCTTCGGCGATCACCTTCGCCACCCACTGGTGCGCGGACAGGAACGCGTGGAGATCGAGCCAGACCCGGATCAACCGCTCGCGGGGCGGAAGCTCGGGGTCGGCGGTGGGGAACTCGAGCGCGACGTCGTCGACCAGCAGGCCGAGCAGCTCATTCCGATCGGCGATGTGGCGGTACAGCGAGGCCTGCCCCGTCCCCAGTGCGTGCGCCAGTTCCCGCAGGGTGAGCGCGTCGAGCCCGGACGCGTCGGCGATCGCGCGCGCCTTCGTCACGATCAGCTCCCGGCTCAGCTTCGGCCGGGTACCACCTGGGGTCACCACGCGATCACCGTAGCCCACCTTCTCGACGCCGTGTCTTTATTAGGGTAGCCTTCCCTTGTTGCGAACGTTGTTCGCACGGGGAGAATCGGGCGTCGAACAGGGGATTCCATGGATGTGACAAAGGTGGCCGAGGTGTGCCGGCGGCCGGACGGAACGAGCCGGGGCACCGCGATCCTCGTCGCGATGTGTTTCGCGGTGCTGTCGTACTCGCTGATGCAGACGATGCTCGTCCCGACGATCACCACGCTGCAGCACGAGCTGCGCACCACCGCGGCGCTGACCGCGTGGGCGGTGCTGAGTGCGCCGCTGCTGGCGAGCGCGGTGCTGACTCCGCTGATCGGCAAACTCGGCGACCACCACGGCAAACGCCGGATCCTGATCGGGGTGCTCGTGGTCTATCTCGTGGGCACGCTCGGCGCGCTGGTGTCGTGGAACGTCGGCCTGCTGATCGCGTTCCGTGCGGTCCAGGGCGTCAGCCTCGGCCTGCTGCCGCTGGCGTTCGGCGTGCTCCGCGAATCCCTGCCCGCCGATCGCGTCGCTTCCGGTCTCGCGCTGGCCTCGGGATTGGTCGGTGGTTCGGCGGGGCTCGGGCTGGTCTGCGGCGGTCTGCTGGTGGACTACGTTTCGTGGCGCTGGCTGTTCGCGGTCGGCGCGGTGCTCGTCGCGGTCACCCTCGGCCTGGTACTGCGTTTCGTGCCGGAGAGCCGGGAACGGGGCGGTGGCAGGCTGGATGTCCCCGGTGTGCTGCTGCTCGCGACGAGCCTGACGGCGTTGCTGCTCGCGCTGACGCAGGGCCCGGCGCTGGGCTGGACTTCGCCTTGGGTATGGGGACTCTTCGCGGTGGCGGTGCTCGCCTTCGCCGTGTTCCTGCCGGTCGAGAAGCGCACCGCGACGCCGCTGATCGATCCGGAACTGCTGGTGCACCGCCGGATCCTGCCGACCCACCTCACCGCGGTGGCGCTCGGCGCCGCCCAGTTCGTCCTCTTCGTGCTGCTCCCCAAATTCGCCGAAACCCCGCGCGCCGGCGTGGTGGACTACGGGTTCGGAGTGAGCGTCACCGCCGTGGGCCTGATCATGCTGCCCGGCACCCTGCTCGTCCTGCCCGGCAGCTGGCTCGCCGGCCGCATCGACACCCGCGCCGGCCCACGTGTCCCGCTCGCCACCGGCCTCGGCTGTGTCACCGCGGGTGCCGCCGCTTTGGCTTTGTGGCACGGGAAAATCTGGCAGCTGGTGGTGTTCTACGCCGTGGCCAGCGTGGGCTTCGGCCTCGTGATGGCGGTGCTGCCCCGCTTGGTGAACGCCGCCGTGGCCCCCGGCCAGATCGCCACCGCGAACGGCGTCAACACCGTGGCACGCACCGCGGGCGGTGCGGTGGGCAGCCAGCTCGGCGCGGCGATCCTCGCGTCGATGCCGATCGCGGACAGCACGATCCCGAGCGACACGGCCTACGGTTTCGCGTTCGGCGCCGCGGCTCTGGTGGCATTGATCGGGGTAGGACTCGCCAAGGGTATCGCGGGTGAGGCCCGGCTCGGGCTTCCGGCCCGCCGGGGGTGAGTGCCGGGTTCGGCTTCCTGGCGTGTGGCGGCGTAGCGTGTTCGGAAAGTGGGCGCCGTGACTTCGAGGGGGCCTTCGCTACCTCGAAATCCACAAAGGACATACGCGAGACATCACTTGTCCTGAGAGTAGCGCTCCGCGTGCTCGCCCGGGTACGACATTCTTTGGGTGCGGCGGCCGTCGATGCCAACGTTAAGAGGTGGAGTGCCTGCTGCGGCCACCTCCGGGCACCCGCTCCGGGCGGCTTAGGTTCTGAGGTGGATGGTGTTACGTCGTGGTGTGCGGGTCGCGTCCAGCCACGCGGGCGGTACGAACTCGGGGAGTCCGTCGGTGGTGATGCGGACTTCCCATGGGGAGTGGTGGATGAGCTTGTGGTGGACGGAACAGAGGAGGACGAGATTGTCCACTTTGGTCTC